>CAZUDR010000012.1:0-7652 GCA_964618715.1 uncultured Undibacter sp.
ATCGGCACGTTTGCGTAAGGCTACCGCCTTCTCACTTCTACCATCTTTGGAGTCGTCTTCATTCGAAGCCGGTTTGCTTGCATCGACTTCCTGGTCGAGATAGGGACCAAACTGCTGACGGGCCTGCTGGGCACGCTTGAAGATCGAAAGATGGGAAACGCGCCATAGCGACGTTGCAACAACCTTCACTGCCTGCGTCTCGATTGGCCCATCCGGCAACAGTTCTGCTTCAACGGCCTTGTATAACTTGACGAATTCGGCCTCGTCTTCGCCAGGGAGCAGGGCGAGTGCTGAATACGCGCCGTGCTTCAACGCGGGGGGAGGCGGAATACGTCGCTGCGGTTTCGGCTTGTCTACAGTGGGTGGCATTTTTTGGCCCTTTCTTCGTTGGCACTCCCGGCTTGAATGTGGTTGAGGGACGCCCGCGCGGGCGCACATAGCGGCGTGGCCGCCGCCACACGGTGTTGGCGTCGGTGGACCGTCCAGTCATTGAAGCAGTCGGCTCGTCCAAAATCTGAACGAGTAGTCTTGCGAGTTCTGCCTTATCTGCCCGCCGGATCTACCGGATATTGGAAAGTGGACGGCGGAAGATTCGGGGCACCCCGATGTCAGTTAGTAAGTCGAACTATTTGTATTCTGCAGTAAGTGGTAGTCTTCAGTGAGGCACTACTAGTAAGAGATTTTCCGGGGTGCCCCGGGGAGTTCAAGTAAGTTGAACCTGGTCAACTTGTTCTCGGTGTCAGCCAATCGGCCGTTTCCCCTCCTGGGTCGGGAGGCACCTCCTTTGTCGGGAGGGACGTGCAACTGGCCGGGACCTCTTGGAGCCGTTTACAGCCGGTTCGTTCTTTGTCGGAACAAACTGAACTGCCATCCTGCCCTGATTCTCGCCGACGATCACCCGGTCAGGAGATGCACAGCACGAATCGAGGCCGACTCAGCAGGAATATTAGAAATGTACATCTCTGCTCGCACTTGATCTAGGGCGCCTTTAAATTTGTTGTGGCGTTCAGCCCGAGTTTTATTTTTGGCCTGTAGCAGATGGTGTCTTCGCGTCACGATGCATGTCCGCTTTCAGGAGTAGAAAAGAGACCGATTACGGACCTGCCGATGGTGTCCGCTAATGACCCTTAGCAGACAAGACGCCCGTCTCCGGCCTGACAGGTAACGGGTCGGACGAGCTCTCGTGTCATCAACTTAGGGGGATGTGTGTTGTTTGAGCTCAGCCTCATCGACAGGCATGAAACGGACGCCAACCCTATCGGAATCTTGCCAAACCAGAGAACACTTTCGGCGCGGACCAGATTTTGATGAAATGACAATCAAAAACGTCTCCGGCAACTTATTCTCTTTGGTCAGCCTGAGCTTTGCGCCTTCGGCCGAAATATCCTCCAGCGCGCCGAAGCAAATGAACTTGCCGCTTTCCGACAGCAGTGCACTCAGGACACCGATCTGGCGTCTGGCTTTAGTTCTTCGTTCCATGTGGTTTCTCGACCGCTTTCCGTGTGCGATAAAAACGCATAATTCGCTCGGCCGTCGCTCGACGAAGAGCAATAAACTCAGCTTTGGCTCGATTCAGATCATCGCGAATTGGCTCGCCAACTTTTAGCCTCGCGCGATAGATCGCGTCGAGCGTCATCAACTGAAAGCCGATGGCTTTTAGAACAACAGCAACCGGACTCCCCCAGGGCCCCAAAAATAGGCGTTCGATTTCGATCGTCGATAGATTGGAAAGCCGGGCTATCGAGACAATTATTTCCTCTAGTTTCCTTTCCTTGGCAAATCCGGCCACGACCGATTCAGTAAGTCGCAGTGAACCAATCACCAGTTCAGCAGTTCGATAGTCTCTCGGCATAGCCTGCTGTTTGCTTTCCGACGCAGGCAGGTCGCGTGAAAATACTCGCTTGATTGTTTCGCTTTGCTGTGGATTTTTTGCCATCAGCCTTTGCTGAACAATTACTGACGCTCTCGAGACGAGTTCGCGGAAATGATAATCGGGAATATCATCTCTGCTCGCGACTGCTTCCGATAACCAGTCATCGTCGGCGCTTTTGTCTACAAGAATCCCAAAGCCTCGATTGGAGATTGCTGCTCCGGCGTTGTTTGCAACCACACCCAGAACCTTGTTATCACCCTCTTCAATTAATCGGTCGGTTACCCTTTCGCTGACTTGTTTGCGAACCGCAATAGCAAGGAGGTGCGCTTGACTATTGCGGTCTATGCACTCGATCAGCGTTTCGTCATTCAGAGTGTTGGATTGAGAGAGGACGGGCTCTGCAACTTCTATAGCGTCGTCCAATGCAAGGGACTGAACCGTGTGCAGTGGTGCATCGTCGAGTGGTGCCAAGCGCTGCGCAAGTTTTGCGCGAGCGGCAACCTCTACCTTTGTAATGAGAGTTTGGAAGACATCATCGTACAGCACGACCTGATCTGCGGAATAATGCCCCGTGTTCAGCAAGAATAGATTGGTTAGTTGGTGCAGCATCGCAGCGGTTTCACCCGAGCGAGCCGCGATTGCATTTTCAAGGTCGGATATCAAATTGTCAGGACGCAACGGTTGGTGCATTTGTCGCACAGCCGCTTTATTAATGACGAATACTCGCAATATCACCGCGAGACGTTAATTTATGGCTAACCAAGCCGCATTTGTCGTCTCCCAGGAAATGATTCGGCAAATCTTCACGGCTGGCCGAAAATCCAATACTCGGCATGTACCCACCAATTTCCAATTTTGTTTTGTATTTAGAACCCACGATGCCTGTCACATCGTCGTGTTGTGGGCTTTCGTCCATAGCGGAGATGTTTCTCGCTGCGGGTAAGTCGGACAAGGATGGCGAGCGGCCCAAAGGGTGACCCGGCCTCAGTGAGACACGGCCAAAGACCGCCCATTATATCGGGGGCGGTGTAGGCCGAGGCCGAAACGCGCCAGCGCGCCGATGTTTTCACGGACAATGCCGACCGCCCCCGGGGGTGACTGGCCAATAAATGGAATCTAGAATTGGAACGCAACTTTTCTTCATTCAATCATGGGGGATTTGCAAATGTTCAAAAAGCTGACGTTGGCGGCCGCTGCTCTCGCAGTGATATTTACGTATGGGATGTCTATGGAAGTGGCGAAGGCGAAAGACCGAAAATCTTGCGTCGCGCAGTGCAAGAAAACTAACGGCCCAGGCCGCGGGATGACGAAATGCGTTAATAACTGTATGGCAGCAAATTAGCCGATCCGGGGGGAGACGTCCGACGGATAAGATGGGCCGCGCTTCACCGAGGCGTGCGCCGGACAGTTCTCTCACAGGGCAGTTGAAGCTGCCATTTCAGCGCGACACTTCTGAGACGGGCGGCGTTCCCAAGGACGCCGCTCTATTTTATCAGCCATTCGACACAAATCTTGTGGCCATCCTTAAGACAAAAGACAAAGGTAACCGATCCCCAGAGAAAAAGTCGTGCGATTCCACTTCGGTCGCTTCGCAGCTAGATCGACATTCCGGTCGGTCAGGTCGAATGACCGGCTGGAGTGTCTCGCCTGAGCATTCAATCTTGGCCCAAAGCAGACATCCTTCTGCGTTGCGGCGAATGTCCGTTTTCAGCGGTCAAGCGGACGCGCTGTGCCCGCACCGACTATTCCATAGAACCGCTTATGCGTACTGCGCCCGTTCAACATGTGGGGGTGGCCGTTAGCCATCCTACCGTTGTGTGCTGCTGACCTTTACGGGGGCTATCATGGCGGCCCACTTGGCACCGTCGCGCACAAGGATGTCGAACACTGCTTTGACGGTTGGTGTCGGCACCCTCTCACGGTTGAGTGCTACACCAAGCGTCCGTTTCAGTCTTGGTTCGACGATTGGCACGGAGATCATGTGGCCGCGTCGTATGTCGGCTTCGACTTCGCTGGCAGCCAGTATCGAATAGGCCAAGCCGGATCGGATGATCTCTCTGATCACACTCCAGACTTGCGACTCGTAGGCAAAACGTGGCGTCAAGTCGTGCTCTGCAAAGGCTGTGTCGATGACCTTCCGAAGGCCATGCGGTTCGGGCGGGACAATCAATGGCATCGTCGAGACTTCACGCAGCGCAAAACCGGACCGGCGCTGGAGCGACCGGTCGTTCGACGCACCAACCACGGTCAGACTTTCTGTATTGATCGGTTTGAAAGTGACGCGGTCATTGACTTGGCTGGAATAGATAATTCCGAGGTCATTGTGGCCGATCAGCAACCATTCCAGGATATCTCCGGTCCAGCCTTCAGAAAGTTTGAGCGTCACATGAGGCAGGTCGCGCTTGCATGCGTCGATCAAGGGCGCGGCAAAAATCGAGGAGACTGAAGGCGGAATCGCCAGACTGACCTGACCGCCGGGTCCCTGTCCCGCGTGGATCACTGCCTCCCGGGTTTCGTCTACGGAACGCAGTACACGCGCCGCTCTCTTCAGCAGCACCTTGCCCGCAGAAGTAGGTTCTGCCCCCCGGCCATGTCGGTCAAAGAGGCGCACGCCAAGTTCCGATTCAAGCAACTGGACATGCCGGCTGAGCGCCGACTGCGCAATGTTCAGTTGGGCTGCGGCGTGGCTGAAACTCTTGAGATTGGCCACCTGAACAAAGTACCGGAGCTGTCTCAGGTCCATACTCACTCCCCGATCGAGCGCGCCTCAATTCAGTTTCACGCATTGCCGCAATGCCCATCCTAGCATCTCGGATTGAGATAGGAAGCTTCTCGAAACGATATTTGTGTCGGGACCTTAGCCGCCTTCTAGTTGTGCAAAGTGAAGTCAGTCGGCGGAGTTAAGGGAGGTCGCCATGCCCGGCCGGATCATCGACCTGTCAGTCAAGATTACGAACAACATGCCGGCCCACAAGTTCTTCACGCGTCCGGTTCTGGTTCCGCATTTCACGCACGACGATTTCCGCAAGATGAACCTGGGCGTGCCCGGTGATCCCCTGACCGGTGCGACCCAGTTCATGGGCATGATCGATCACGTCGGTACGCACGTCGACTCGTTCTTTCATCTGGGCGAGAACGGCAAGACCATCGATGAAATGCCGCTTGAGAATTTCATGGGCAAGGCCGTCTGCCTCGACCTTACGCATATTCCCGATCTCGGCGACATCGACGTCGATGATCTTGAAAAAGCCGAAAAGAAAGCAGGCGTCAAAGTCGATGGCCACATTCTTCTGATCAATACGGGGCTGCATAAACGCCACTACCCCACGGACAAGGTCATGTGGTCGAACTGCGGGATTACAGCGGCTGCCACCCACTGGATTGCCGATCGCGGGTGCAAGTTCCATGGTGTGGAGGGCCCGTCGACCGACAAGGCCAGTAGTAGCGAGTTTCCCAATCATCGCACCTGCCGCGATCGGGGAATCGCCCATTACGAATGGCTGGTGAACCTGGAGGAGTTGGTCGGTCGCGGCGAGTTCAATTTCCAGGGCTTTCCGCTGCATCTCAACCGCGGAACCGGATCGCCCGTCCGCGCACTGGCTTTCATCGATTGATAGCCAGGCACATTCCGATGGAAAGCCGCAGAACCCGGATCGAAAGCACGCCTGACGGCCGCGCCGCCGTCGACCCGCGGATCCCGGTCTACTTGCTCACAGGACCAGCGGGCAGCGCGAAAACGGCAGTGGTAGAACGTTTGCTCTGCCGACGCCGTGAAAACATGACTTTCGTTCTGGCGCTCATGGATCGGCCCCTTTGGCGCGTCGCGTCGGCAAGCGCCACATATCTTTCCCGATCGCCCGATATCGCCCGCCTGCGCGCGGGTGACCTTTGCGTCGATGCGAACCTGCACCCGGCACATGCACTATGCCAGCTGCATTTGCGCCGGCTCGGTCTGCTGGCCCCTTCGCTTGCATATGATGCGATCCTCTTCGACGTCGGCGACGGCTGGCACGCGGCGTCGGTCGCTGCCGCCATGCAGAGCGATCCGCGGCTCGATGTGACATATCGGATTGCCGGCATCATCCATACCGTCGACGTCCACGACCGGCGCATCAAGGATGACCCGCCGCGAGTCGAGACCATCGGCGAAGCCGACACAATCGTCCTGGTCCACGGGAACAATGAAGAAACCAGCGCCATTCGGGATGCCACGGGCACGGTACGATCCATCAATCCATTGGCCACCGTCATTTCAATCGAGCAGTTCGACGTCGAGGACCTGCATCCCTGGAATCTGCCATCGGGCAACTTTTCGAAGGACGAGGCCCTGCAACTGTGTCGTGAAGGCGGCCTGGTCGCGTTGTCCGGCGACAATCCCGCCATCGTGAGTGTCGCCAGCAATGTTCACAACGATCGGTCTTCCAACGCCGCGCCCTGTGACCCGCTGCGTGCCCTGAGGATCTCCATGCAGGGCGATGTCGACATGATGCAAATCATGTGTGCGGTCCAAGAGCTCTGTGCCGTCTACGGGCGGGATGCGCTGCGCCTTTCGGCGGCGGTGAATGTCCGCCATGCCGATTTTCCTGTGGCGATCGACGTCATTGGCGGGACGCTTTTGCATCCCGCATATCACTCGGACAAGCCCCGAATCGATTCAGACATTTGCATGGTCGTACGCGGACTGGATGTTCCGCGAATCCTGGCTGCGTTCAGTCGGTGCGTCCGGGACGCAATACCGGAACGAGAGGAGTATCGGGCGGCGATCTAAGGCGTGGAAGGCGAGTGGCGGCTTGCCGGAGCCGCCGTGACAGTGGTCCGGCTTTTGCTCGGAAGCCGTGTTGGCAGAAACAAGGAGAGAAACCATGAAAGTACGGGTTTTGTCGCGACTCTTGTTGGGTTCGGCAGTTGTAGGTGCGCTCGGCTTGGCTACGATCTCGACCGCGGCCGCCGCTGAGAACGTGCGCTGGAAAATGGGAAGCTTCTTCCCGAGCAAGCTCATCCAGCTCGGATCTCTTGGCAAGAGTTTCACCGAGAAGGTCGACAAGATGTCGGGCGGCTCGGTCAAGATTCAATTCACCGAGCCCGGCGCTCTGATCCCGCCCAAGGAATGCTTCGATGCCGTCAGCGCCGGCTCCGTAGATGCATGCTGGTCCACGCCCGGATACTGGTATGGTCGCGATCCGGCATTCGCCATGTTTGCCGCGGTTCCCTTCGGGCCCAGCGCAGGGGAATACATGGCCTGGTATTACTATGGCGGCGGAAAGAAGATGTTCGAGGACCTCTACGCCCCTCACGGCATTCACACCGTCATGTGCGGCATTATCGCCCCGGAGGGATCAGGCTGGTTCCGCAAGGAAATCAAGACTCTCGATGACCTTAAGGGTCTCAAGATGCGCTTTTTTGGACTCGGTGCGAAGGTTATGGAGAAGATTGGCGTATCGACGCAGCTGATCGCCGGGCCGGATATCTATCCTGCGCTCGAACGTGGCACGATCGACGCCACAGAATTCTCCATGCCGGCAATCGATCTCGACTGGGGTTTCTATCAGGTCGCCAAGCACGCGTATTTCCCGGGCTGGCACCAGCAGGCAACCATGTTCGACGTCATGATCAACAAGAAGAAGTGGGACGCCCTCAGCGGCCAGCAAAAGGCGATCATCGAGACTGCATGCGGTGACAACATGCGTGAGGGCCTCGCCGAAGGTGAGGCAATCCAGGGCAAGGCTCTCAAGACCCTCAAGGAGAAAGGCGTCCAGATTCACAAATGGTCGCCCGAAAT
>CAZUDR010000012.1:7662-19246 GCA_964618715.1 uncultured Undibacter sp.
GGACGAGGACATCGAGGTCGTCGAGGAAGACAAGGCCAAGAGCGACAACTTCAAGAAGGTTTGGGAGTCGTACTCAAACTTCCGCGACGAGTACAAGGTCTGGTCTGATCTCGGCTATTTGAAAAACTGAGACGAATTGACTGACCATCTGCAAAGGCGGGAGCCGCCCCGGCGGCTCCCGTCGGCAAATTCCAAACGCTCGAACTAAACGGGTACAAGAGACGAAGCGAGCGGAATATTGATGAATTACATTTTCAGGCTCAGCAATCTGCTCGACCGGATCGTCAGCACGGTCGGAGTCGCGGCCGCCTGGCTGTCCATACCGCTAATCCTCGTCATTGTGTTCGATGTTATCACTAGACGATTTTTTGTGCTCGGCTCCACAAAGCTTCAGGAATTTGAGTGGCACCTTCACGCAATTCTTTTCTTTATGTGTATCGGTTGGGCCTACATCAAGAATGCGCACGTGCGCATTGAACTCGTTTACGAGAGGCTCTCGCGGCGCACGCAGCTCTGGATAGAGTTGCTGGGCTGCGTGCTTTTCCTCATTCCTTATTGCCTGGTCGTTTTTTTTCACGGCGTCGACTGGTGGGAGCGTTCCTGGTCCATCGGTGAGGTTTCCGATTCTGCGACCGGCCTCCCGTACCGGTGGGCCATCAAGGCCGCGCTACCCATCGGATTCATTTTTATCTTTCTGGGGGCCGTTACTGTTCTTTTGCGCAAATTCGTCGAGCTGTTCGGCTCCTCCGATTTGGCAAATGCCGCTCTTCAGCTCGAGCAGGCTGAGCGCGAACCTGACGAGGCAGAGTTCTATTCCGACAACGAAAAGTCGAAGAGTTAGCGGCAATGGTCGACTTCTTCATCGACTACATGCCGCTGTTCATGTTCGCAGTGCTCGGTGTCCTGCTGTTTTCGGGCTATCCGGTCGCGCCGGTGCTTGGCGGGGTTGGCCTGGGGTTCGGGTTTCTGGGCATCGCGCTTGGTGTCTTTACCGAGATCGAATTCTTCAACATCGTGTCCCGCATCTGGGGAGGCATTGCGGATAACCAGGTCCTCGTTGCCATTCCGATGTTTATCTTCATGGGCACCATGTTCGAAAAAAGTGGCGTCGCCAACGACCTGCTTTATTGCCTCCAGGTGCTGTTGCGCAGGGTGCCCGGCGGACTTGCGCTCGCGGTGACGGTGATGGGTGTGATCATGGCAGCCATGACCGGAATCATCGGCGCGTCCGTGGTTATGATGACCATCATGGCGCTGCCGGTCATGCTGCAGCGGCAATACAACATGCCGCTCGCGACCGGGACGATTGCGGCCTCGGGGACGCTCGGTGTCCTTATCCCGCCGAGCATCATGCTTGTCATCATGGCCGAGTTGCTTGGTCGGTCGGTCGGCAATCTCTTTGTCGCCGCGTTCTTTCCGGGCCTGTTGCTGGCGGGCCTCTACATTCTCTACATCGTCACGATTTGCAGTTTCCGTCCTGCACTCGCCCCGCCGCTCCCCGCAGAAATGGGCCCGAAAGGCGCTAAAGAGTTCGTCGTCCTCCTTTTCCGGGGGTTCGTGCCTCCCACGTTCCTGATATTCGCAGTTCTGGGCTCCATCATCCTTGGCTGGGCGACTCCGACGGAGGCCGCCGGTGTCGGTGCCGCCGGCGCCGTCATCCTGGCCCTGTTGAACGGGCGGCTAACGTTCCGGGTGCTGAGAACCGTGGTCGAGCACTCGATGCTCACCAATGCCATGCTGTTCTTCATCTTCATCGGCGCCACTGCGTTTTCCTACACGTTCCGCTCGCTCGGCGGCGAAGCCTTGGTCGTGGGAATGGTCGACAATGCGGGGCTCGGTTCGTGGGGAATTCTCCTCGTACTTATGGCAATCGTGTTTCTGCTGGGATTTTTCTTCGACTGGATCGAGATCACCCTGATTATTATCCCTGTCTTTGCGCCAGTCGTCGAACTCCTTGATTTCGGCGATCACCTCGCCAAGGCCGACATCGTCTACTGGTTCGCGATCCTGCTCGCGGTCAATCTGCAGACATCATTCCTTACACCGCCATTCGGATTTGCGCTTTTCTACATGAAGGGAGTCGCGCCACCCGAGGTGAAAATCCAGCAGATCTATACAGGGATTGTGCCCTTCGTCTTGCTGCAGCTGACCGGCCTTGCGCTTGTCATGGCCTTCCCCGAAATCGCCATGTGGCTGCCGCGACAGCTGCTCGACTGAGCGGAGGCGACGCGTGACGGAAAATCTGAGTTTCGTTTCCGCGCTCGAATTGAAAGGACGGATCGCGGCGAAGGAAATCTCGCCCGTCGACGTCGTTGAGAGTGCGCTCCGGCGCCTGCACGATATCGAGCCTGTACTCAACAATTTCGCCACCCTCACTGAGGATCTGGCTCGCAAGTCAGCGAAGGAAGCGGAGGTCGCCGTAATGCGGGGCGACCGCCTCGGTCTCCTTCATGGCCTGCCGATCTCGATCAAGGACCTGATTACAGTCGGCGGCGTGAAGTGTGCCTTCGGCTCGCGCAGCGCGGCGAACAACGTTGCGGCAGCGGATGCCCCCTCGGTGGAGCGTGTCAAGGCGCACGGCGCCTGCATCCTCGGAAAGACGACCACCAGCGAATTTGGCTGCAAGCCCGTCGGCGACAGCCCGCTCACCGGGATTACTCGCAATCCCTGGAATACCGACAAGACTCCCGGAGGCTCGAGTTGCGGCGCGGCCGCCAGCATCGCCGCGGGCGTGACCCCGTTCGGTCTCGGCACCGATGGTGGTGGCTCGATCCGGATCCCCGCCTTCTTTACCGGGCTGTTCGGCATCAAGGCGACTTTCGGACGTGTCCCGGTTTTCCCCACCTCGGCTACGCCGACGCTCGCGCATGTCGGACCGCTTGCACGCACAGTGCGTGACGGAGCGCTGCTCCTCTCGGCGGTTGCCGGCTATGATCGCCGCGATCCGTTCAGCGTTGCGGAACCGCTGCCGGATTTCGTTGCGGCGTGCGATCTGTCCGTCAAGGGCAAACGCGTCGCATGGTCGCCCACCTTGGGGTACGCGCAGCCGGACGCCGAGGTCGTTGCCCTGTGCGAGGAGGCAGTCAAGGCTCTCGAGGAGCAGGGCTGCGACGTCGAACTGGTGGAAAACGTCATGGGGAAGAATCCCAGCGATATGTGGATGGCGGAGTTCTACGCCGGAGTTGGAACGCGATTGAAGGACGTGCTGGAGAATGAACCTGGCTCACTTGATCCCGCCGTTGTCGAGGTCCTTTCGGGCGCGCTCGATCAGTCTCTGGAGGATTATTATAAGAAGGTTTTCGAGCGGTACGAGTTTCGGGAGCGCATGCGCGATTTCTTCAGCAGGTACGATCTGCTGGTGACGCCGACCCTGCCGGTTCCCGCGTTCGATGTCGGACTGAACGTTCCGCCGCAGATCAGCGATGCGAACATGATCTCCTGGGTGGCCTATACCTATCCCTTCAACCTGACGGGTTATCCGGCCGCGTCCGTACCGGCCGGGTTCACCGCCGACGGCCTACCCGTAGGCCTGCAGATTGTCGCGGGCCCGTTGCGAGAAGTTGATATCTTTGCCGCTGCAGCCAGGTTGGAAGAGTCTCATCCGTGGGCAGACAAACATCCACCGCTTTGATGGACCTGAATGCGGCATCCGCGTTTCGATCTAGTGGCCACTTGTGGCCCTTCGCAGACGTCGCTTATGCTCGGGTAACGTCGGACATTCGCGCCCTCACCATCTGGATGAAATCATGCCAGTAAACCGACATCTCAGAGTTACTATCAATGCTTTTGCAGCAACGCCGTATAGCCGCAATTCTCAAGCGGATCATCGGATTCCACTATGAACGGTATGTCCGTGAGGGTTGAGCAATGAAGAAAATTCAAATTGGTATGCTGATTTTCCCTCGCATGACACAGCTGGACATGACCGGCCCGTTCGAGGTGTTTGCGCGGATTCCAAATGCGACAGTGCACTTGATCTGGAAAAGCAAGGAGCCGGTCGTCTGCGATACCGGATTGACGTTGCAACCAACTGCGACCCTGAACGACTGTCCGAAACTCGACGTGATCTGCATCCCGGGAGGGCCGGGGCAGATTGATCTGATGGAAGACGCCGACGTGATCGAGTTTGTCCGGCGGCAGGGCGAGCAGGCGCGTTATGTTACCTCAGTCTGCACTGGCGCCCTGGTTCTCGGCGCGGCCGGCCTATTGCGCGGTTACAAAGCTGCGACACATTGGGCATCAATGGATAATCTCGCACATTTTGGTGCCGAGGCCGTGAAGACACGTGTGTGCATCGACCGCAATCGTATCACGGGTGGCGGCGTGACCGCAGGCATCGACTTCGGCTTGGTGCTGGCAAGCAAGTTGACCGATCAGGCGACGGCCGAGAAGATTCAACTCTATATGGAGTACAATCCGTCGCCACCCTTCGAATCCGGATCCCCGGATTCCGCACCGCAAGCCGTCGTGGCAGCGTTCAAGGAGATGGCAAAGGACATGTTGACGCGGCGCAAGGAGGTGACTCTGCGGGCCTCCAAACGCTTGAATAGCCTGAACAAATGATTCTAACGCCGCTCGGAGGATGGCGTGCCCGTCAACCGATAGTCAGAGCCCGCCTTTAGCGTGGCTAAAGGCGGGCTCTGAGGTTGTCAGACCGACTTCTTCGACAGATCGAAGCGCGGCGGACAGTGTTTCATGAGTTCTTCCTTGGTGACTTTCTTCTTCACGTGGAACTCATTGTTCTCGATGAGGCTGATGTAGCAATCGATCATGCCGCTGTGGTCCTCCTTGCGGAGAAGCTTGTCGCCCTGCGGATGGGCGAGGGAGTTCTCCATCTGCAAACCCTCAAGCGCCTCGATGACGGCCTGATCGTCCTTCTTTGTCTTCCAGCCGGATTTCTCGATTGCTTCCTTGAGGGCGAACAGGTTCTCGTAGCTTTGCCACGAGTGGCTCTTGGCATTGACCCGCTTTGATCCGATCTCGCGGGCATGGACGTCATCGATTTCGATGAGCTTGATGAATTGCCGGTGGGCCTCGTCGTCCTTGTACTTCACCATGCGCGGGAAGTTCTCGACGATATAGACGCCCTCGGCAGCGCCGTTCAGGTCGGCCGGTGCAATCGCCTCGATTGTGCCCGAGACCGAGTACATCTTCATCGACTTCTCCAGACCCATGTTCTTGGCCTGGGTGTAGAACGCAACCGACAGGGCTCCGAAGAACACGGAGAACAGGACCTCGGTGTCTTCCGGAATCTTGGTGAGGTAAGGCACCATGTCCTTGGCATCGAGCGGCACGAAGATCGGGTCGTGCACGGAGCCGCCGAGCTTCTCCAGCAGCGCCTTGTGCTCCTTGTAGTGGCTGTGACCCCAGGCATAGTCCGGCGAGATGATGGTCCAGCGCTTGCCCAGGTTTTCGTAGGCCCAGGGCGCGCCCGCCGCAGCAAGGCTGTAGGTATCGGTGCCGGTGCGGAAGCTGTAGCGCGTACCTTTCTCGCCGGTCGCCTCGGTAGCTTCGCCGGTCGAGAAATAGACCGTCTTGAGCTCTGTCGCCACCGGGATCGAGGCGAGCATGATACCGGAATGCACCGAGCCGGAGACGAACGAGGCGCCGTTGCGCTGGATCAGCGACCGGAGCTTGCGGGCGCCGGTTGCGGGGTTCGATTCCGTGTCCTCGGTCACCAGCTCGAGCTTGCGGCCGGCAATGCCGCCGCCATCGTTGATCACCTTGGTCGCGGCCAGCGCGCACTTGTTATGCCAGTAGCCCCAGGAGGCGAAGCCACCGGTCAACTCGCAGTGGTGGCCGATCACGATGGGTCCGCTGGCCTGGGCAAAGGCGGACATGTCCCGCGCCAGGGTTACGTATGCGGCGCCACCCGCCAGCGCCGTATTGAGGAAGCTGCGTCGAGTGATGCGGCCGGTTCGCCGCGCGCTCTTAGGAACTAACTTTTTCATGGACTCGCTCCTTCCGGGTTTTGAGAGACACGCCAAGATAGCGATGAACGATCTGGGGGTTGTCTTGCAGACTGGCGGCGGTTCCCTCGTGGACGATCTGGCCCCGCTCCATCAAATAGACGCGGTTGGCCAGGCGAAGTGCGGTTCGCAGGTTCTGTTCGACTAGCAGGACCGAGATTCCGCGTTTGGCGATCTCGGCAATCTCGTGGCGGATCTGAATCACGAGCTTGGGCATGATGCCTTCGGTCGGCTCGTCAAGAATGAGGAGCTTCGGTTCCATCACCAGGCAGCGGGCAATCGCGAGCATTTGCTGCTCGCCACCGGAAAGCGTACCGGCGGGCTGGCGCATCCGCTCCTTGATGCGCGGAAAGCGGGTGAAAACGTCCTCGACGGCATGCAGCCCGCGATTTCCCGTCACGCCGAGAAAGAGGTTTTCCTCGACGGTAAGCAGCGGAAAGATGCCACGTCCCTGCGGGACGTAGCCGATCCCCATCGCTGCAAGCTTATGGGGCTTGATATCATTGAGTGTAATGCCATCGTAGACGACGGTCCCGCCGGTGCGGCGCAACAGGCCGAGAATTGCGCGCAGCGTGGATGTTTTGCCCACCCCGTTGCGACCGAGCACGGCGACCGTGTCGCCATCGTTCACTGTCAAGTTGACGCCGCGAATAACGGGGACCTTGCCGATCTGTGCCGTGAGGTCGGTGACAGTTAGCATGTCAATCGTCCTCCGGCGGGCCGAGATATGCTTCCTGCACCTGAGGATTGTCGGCGATTTCGGCTGCGCTGCCTGTCGCCAGGATGGCGCCCTGGGACATTACCATGATGAAATCCGCGACATCGAACACAACCTCCATGTCGTGTTCGATCAATACGATGTCGGTATGTCGCGAGATGTTCTTGATGGTGGCAACCGTGCGCGCCGTTTCCTCCGGACCCATGCCACAGACCGGCTCGTCCAGAAGCATAAGTTTTGGCTCGGCAGCCAGCGCGAGCGCCAGTTCCAGAAGCGCTACATCGCCGTATGACAGCGCCGAAGCGAGATCACCGTAGTGGTCGGCAAGCCCAACCTCCTCGATGAGTTCGCCGGCACGCGCCGTGACCGCGCGGAACGAGTTCACCGAGCGGAATGGCGCCATAACACGCTCATGGGACAGTAGAGCGATGCGCACATTATCGGCGACGGTCATCCCGCTAAACACGCTCTTGATCTGCAGGGTACGCGAGATCCCGTGCCGCACGATCTGGTGCGGCTTCATTCCAACGAGGTTCTCTCCACCGAACACGACACGGCCTGTATCCGCCGGGATCTCGCCGCAGATCAAATTGAACAATGTGGTCTTTCCAGCCCCGTTTGGCCCGATAATGGCGTTGAGCCTGCGGCTTTCCAGATCGATGGTAACGCTGTCCACTGCGGTCAATCCGCCAAAGCGTTTGGTGACGTCAGAGAGACTGAGCGCGGCCGCCATCACCGACCTTCCTTGACAGCGGGAATTGTATTGCCGCGTTCGCTCTGCTCGCTCCGGTCAGGGACACTGTCGGCGCGGCGCGAAAACGCAAAGAGCAGGGCATCGTTCCACGCCCCGGCGAGACCACGCGGTGCGAACATCACGACTAGAATGGTGATCACGCCGACTGCAATCAGATAATTTTCCCACATAGTGGAGACCAGTTCGCGGAAAACAATCAGGCTACCGGCTCCGAACAGCGGACCAAGCAGGCTGCCGGCTCCACCGACGATCGCCCAGACCACGGCTTCGCCGGAGATGTGGTAGAACATGTAGGACGCCGAAGCGTAACGACCGAAGAATGCAAACAGTGCACCGGAGGTGCCGGCCAGTGCTCCGGCGATCACGAAGGCGATCAGGCGCGTCCGGTATACGTTGATTCCGATCAGCGCGGCGCGTCTGTCATTCTCGCGCACAGCCTTGAACATCAGGCCCAACGGGCTGTTCACGACGAATGCCATCAGCACGTAGCAGGCCGAGACGATTGCCAGAATGACGTAATATTGCGCCGTTGGGTCGACGAGCGTCAGCTCGAGTTCTCCAAATTTGAAGATCGGTGGTGGAATGAACGAAATTCCGTCATCGCCCCCGGTGAGGCCCTTCGTGCTCAGGGCCGCGAAGTAGAAGATAAGCGAGAACACCACGGTGATGATGGCGAAATAGTGCCAGGTGAGCCGCACGGCGAACACGCCTGTTACGAGCGCCATTGCGCTTGCAGCCAGCACACCGATAGCCAGCGCGGGCCAGAATCCGACCTCCCATGAGTTGATCGACAGCGCGACTCCATACATGCCGAAGCCGAAGTACAACGCCTGTCCGAAGGACAGGAGCCCCACATAGCCAAGCAGCAGGTTGACGCTGGCTGCCAGGAGGGACCAGATGAGGATCTCGGCCGCGATGCTGATCCAGAAATCCGCGTCGAATAGCGGCAATATGAACGGGATGGCCAGCAGCACCACAATCAATGCGCCGAGGGCAGCTGCTCGCGCATGCGCCAGAGTCATCGTGTCGCCCCCGCGAACAGTCCGTGCGGTCGCACCAGCAAGACCACGCTCATGAAGGCCAGGGAAAATATACGCGCGATGGTCGGCTCGGTGACGCTCGTCACGAGACCTTCGAGAACTGCGAGCATGACTGCTGCAGCCACAGTACCCTGGAGGTTTCCGAGACCTCCGATGATGACCGCCATGAAGCACACCGGAAGAATATCGACGCCGGTGCGGAACTCGACCGTGGTAATGGGGGCGGCAATCACGCCGCCCAGAAACGCCATTGCAGTGCCAAGGGCGAAGGTGAAACTCGCGACCCGTACAACCGGTATTCCGAGTGTCGTCGCTGTCTCCGGATCGTGACGTGCGGCACGAATCCATGTTCCAAGCTTGGTACGATTGAGGAACAGGAAAAACGCCACCAGGCAAAGTGCCGCAAATGCGGCCGCATAAATACGATAGATTTCATAATCAATGCCAAAGAGAGGCATGGTGCCTTCGATCGGAGCCGTCATCCGGCGCGGCTGCGGACCATAGGTCGCGCGTACCACCTCCTGAATGATCATCGACAGGCCGAAGGTCGTGACAATGGTCAGTGAGGCCTGGCGAAGCGTCGGTCGGATCACCACGCGTTCGATCACGGCGCCAAGCAACAGACCGATCAACGGAACAAGGGCGAGTGCAAGCCAGAAGGAACCGGTGCTGGCAGCCACGACGAGGCCACCAACCGTCCCGAGCATGAAGAAGTCGCCGTGCGCGACGTTGATGACGTCAAGCAGACCGAAAATGATCGAAAGGCCGAGAGCAATGAGGGCAATGATCAACCCCCACACCAGGCCGTTCACCGCCAATGCAAGAATTAACTCGGTCACGAGGTGGCCAATCGAGTGCCCGGCAACTGCAAGGGTTAATCTTGTGGGCCGCGGAAAATCCTGTCAAGTCAGGATGACTGGACAACCAGATGGATAAGGGAAAACATCGTAATTACTGGAGATAGTAAGCTGTCGATACGTCGATTCTCCCCGACAGTAGACGGCTATCGACAATCTGGTTAAGGTATCGCGCTGCGAGTTCACGATTTTTGACGCCGCCCCGCGATGAGTATCGACCAGGTTCTGGAACAAATCGGCCTGCACGAGACGGAGGCCAAGTTCTATCTCGCGGCGCTGGAGCTCGGGCAGGCATCCGTGCGGGACGTTGCAGCAAAGGCCGGGATCAGCCGCACGAACGCCTATGACGTGTTTGCGCGCCTGCTTCAGCAACGCCTGGTGACGCAGGTGGGAGGAGCGGCAAACAGGACAATGCTGGTCGCCGCAGAGCCGCCCGACCAACTGACCGAGCTGCTTGATGGCCGGCGCAGGCGGCTTGAAATTCTGCTGCCCGAGTTGCGGTCGCTGCACAACCGTGCCGGTGGAAAGCCCCGCGTGCGTTTCTACCAGGGACCGGAGGGAATCAAGCTGGTCCTCAATGACACGATCGCGGCTCGCGACAAGATGTTACTCGGCATTCTGTCGATGCGCGATCTCTTCGAGGTGCCGGGTCGGACCTGGATGGACGATCTTGTCCGCCGCCGGATTGAGGCCGGGGTTTTCCTGCGCGTGATCCGCTCGCCGGTGAAGGATATCGCCAATGTATGGCCGCAAAGCGCAGCGGACTTGCGCGACGTGCGGTTTGCTTCTCCCGACTTTGTCTTCACCATGACGAGCTACATCTACGACAACAAAGTCGCGATCATCTCGTCGCAGCGCGAGAATTTCGGCATGACGATCGAGAGCGAGGAATTCGCCATGATGCAGCGCAATCTGTTCGAAGTGTTCTGGGCATCCTGTCCCGCGCCGGGCGGCAGGAGCAGCAGAACCAGCGCGCGAAGACCGACCGCGGAGGCCGGAACCTGAAGTCTCTCAGTTATATCGAAGGATTGATGCGTGTCGACACACTACCCCAAGTTCAAGGCTGCCGCTTGCCACGTTGCGCCGGTTTTCCTGGACAGCGCGCGCACGATCGACAAGGCGGTAGCCCTCATTGAAGAAGCGGCCAATAACGGGGCATCGCTGGTAGCTTTCCCCGAGAGCTACGTGCCAGGATTTCCGATATGGGCGGCATTGCGCGCGCCGATCGTCAATCATGATTTCTTTCGAGCGTTGGCGCGCGAGGCATTGCGAGTCGACGGCCCCGAGATTGGCCGTATCCGCGGTGCGGCACGGCGGCAGGGCGTGCATGTATCATTGGGATTTACCGAAGGAACCGAGGCCAGCGTCGGCTGTCTGTGGAATTCGAATGTGCTGATCGGCCCCGATGGGGCAATCCTCAATCTGCATCGCAAGCTGGTGCCGACCTTCTATGAGAAGCTGATCTGGGCCAATGGGGACGCCCGCGGCCTGCGTGTGGTAGCGACCGATATCGGCCGCATCGGCATGCTAATATGCGGCGAGAATACCAATCCGCTCTCCCGTTTCGCGTTGATGGCTGAGGGAGAACAGGTTCACGTTTCGACATATCCCCCGGTCTGGCCTACCCGGTTACCTGATGAGGCGGGGGCTTACGACCTCCGGCGCGCCATCGAAATTCGTGCCGGTGCACATGCTTTCGAGGCCAAGGTCTTCAACATCGTTTCCTCGGCGTGTGTCGACAAGACCTTGAAGGATACCGTGGGGATGGCGGACAAAGCGGTGCTCGATGTGATTGAGCGCTCTCCGCCAAGCATATCGGTAATCCTTGATCCGGCGGGGACTGTTATCGGAGAACCGCTGTCAGCTGAAGAAGGAATCGTTTACGCACAGATCGATACATCATTGTCGGTCGAGCCGAAGCAGTTCCACGACGTCGTCGGTTACTACAATCGATTTGATATTTTTAATGTCCGAGTTGACCGTTCACGGCGCGATCCGGCTCGCTTCATCGAGAACGTAGGTATGGCTTCGTCTGCAATGGCAACAGATGCGGAAAGCTCGCAAGCCGACGCCACTGTAGTGGCTTTTGTCGAGGATTTCTCGACAAGACGTCAGGGTTAACGTACCGGAGTCTCGGTGAACCGTAAGGTTCACCAGGGCACTCGCGCCCCGTGGTGACACTGGTTTCGCTCAGCTAGGCTGAATCGACAGAAGCGTATTGCAAAGGCGGCCAGGACTTATTGTTG
>CAZUDR010000013.1:0-14197 GCA_964618715.1 uncultured Undibacter sp.
ACAGGTTGTTTATGGTGAAGCCGAACATGCTCATCACGAAGAACGTGCCGATGAGCGAGATCGGAATCGCCACGATGGGAATGACCGCCGCGCGCCAGGTCTGCAGGAACAGGATGACCACCAGTACGACCAGCACCATGGCCTCAAGGATGGTCTGCACCACGGCTTCGACGGACTGGCGGATGAACTGTGTCGGATCGTAGATGATCGTGTATTTGACCCCCGGCGGAAAATCGCCGGAGATGCGTGCCATCGTCTCGCGAATGGCTTCGCCGGTAGACAACGCGTTGGAGCCGGGGCGCTGGAAGACGGCCAACGCGATCGACGGGTTGTAGTCGAGATACGAATTGGAGGCGTAGTTCTGCGCGCCCAGTTCGACCCGCGCCACGTTCTTCAACCGCACCACTGCGTTGGCGGTCTGCTTGACGACGATGTTGCCGAACTCGGCGGGCGTGTCCAGGCGCCCCTGCGTGCGCACGGCAACCTGGAAGGCAAGCTGGTCCTTGACCGGCGGCTCGTTCAGCACGCCGGACGCCACCTGGATGTTCTGCCCGCGCAATGCGCCGACAACGTCGGCCGCCGTCAGATTGAGCGACTGCAGCCGGTCCGGGTCGAGCCAGACCTGCATCGCGTAATCCCGCGCGCCGAAGATCACCAGGGAGCCGACGCCCTCGAGGCGGGCGAGCACGTCCTTGATTGCCAGATTCGCGTAGTTCGACATGAACAGGGCATCACGCGAATTGTCCGGCGAGAACAGGTTGACCACCATGAGAATATCGGGCGATCGCTTGTCGACCGACACGCCGGTCTGCTGCACTGCCTGCGGCAGGCGCGGCAGCGTGCTGGAGACGCGGTTCTGCACCTGCACCTGCGCGATATCGAGGTCGGTGCCGACGTCGAACGTCACCGAAATCGAAAATTTTCCGTCCGCGGTCGAGTTCGAGGACACGTAGAGCATCCCCTCGACGCCATTGATCGATTGCTCGAGCGGCGCCGCCACCGTCTCGGCCACGGTCTCGGCGCTGGCGCCGGAATACTGGCCTGTGACGGTGATGATCGGCGGCGCGATCTCCGGATACTGCGCAATCGGCAGACGGAAGAAGGCGACGCCCCCGAGAATGACGAAAACAATCGAAACGACCGACGCAAAAATCGGGCGATCAATGAAAAAGTGGGAGATGCGCATAACGCGGATCTAGTTTGTCTTGGTCGAGCCGGGCGGCCTCGCGCTCGCCGAGGGGGTGCCGGGAGTACCCTTTTTCTGCTGTTCCGCCTTCACCTTCTGTCCCGGCCGGACCCGTGCGATCCCGTTGACGATCACGTCGTCGTCCGGGCCGATACCACTCTTGACCACGCGCAGGTCACCGACCAGTTGCCCCAGGGTCAGATATTTCGGCCGCGCGACGCTCTCGTTGTCGACAGTGAGGACATATTTTCTCGATTGCTCACTGGCGATCGCGGCGTCCGGCACCAGCAACGCCTGATAGGGCGGTGACGCCGGCACGCGCAGGCGCCCGAACATGCCGGGCGTGAAGATGTCATTCGGATTCTCGAACACTGCACGGCCGCGGATCGTTCCGGTGGACCTGTCGATCACGTTGTCGACGAAGTCCATGCGGCCCTTGTGGACGAAGTCTTTCTCATCGATGAGCTTGAGTTCGACCGGCAAGCCACCGCCACGGTTCGCCATTTCATGACCGGTGTTGGCCAGGCGTTCGTAGCGCAGAAATGACGCCTCGTCGAAGGTGAAGTCGAAATGGACCGGATTGGTGGAGACGATGGTCGCCAGCAGCGTGGTGTTGCCGCTGGTGCCGCCGGTGACCAGATTTCCCGGTGACACGCGGCGGTCACCGATGCGCCCGTCAATTGGCGCGCGCAGTTCCGTGAATTTCATGTCGAGTTCGGCCTGGCGCAGCGCGGCCTCCATGCCATTGACCGCCGCCTGCGCGTTGCGTGCCGCCTGAGACCGCTGCTCGAAGGTCTGTTCGGTGATGGTCTTTTCCTTGACCAGTTGCTGGCCGCGCGCCAGATCGGACTCAGCGAAGCGCAGGTTCGACTTTGCCAGCGCAAGGTTGGCGCGCGCCTGCTCAAGCGCATTCTCGAAGGAACGCTTGTCGATCGTAAACAGGAGATCTCCCTGTTTGACAATCTGCCCGTCCTTGAAGTGGACGCTCTCCAGGTACCCGGAAACGCGCGCCCGTACCTCCACCGCGTTCATGGCGGCGAAGCGGCCGACATATTCGTCGTAGTCAACGATAGTGCGCTTTGTCGGCTTGGCTATCGTGACGGTCGGTGGAGGCGGGGGGCCGCCTCCGCTCTGCTTTTGCGGCTGGCTCTCGTTGCATGCCGTGAGCATCAGCGCCAGCGTCAACGGCAAGACAAGGTGCCGCGCGGCGCTGAACGGCGGCTTGCGTACCTTCGTCGCCATGGAGATCATCAAATGCCTGCACTCGCCGGCCAGCCTGAAGGACTCCCGGCCTGGTCCAATAGCTAGCGTCGGGGGGGAAATATGTCTACCTGGCCAATCTAGCCAGGATCAGGGCGAAATTTCGTTTCAACCCTGCCGTCTGGCGCGAAATGCGGCAAGCCATGCGCGGCCGAAAAACAGCCAGACCAGGCTGCCGTAAACCGCTGCCCCGATTGCGCCAAGCGCCGCAAGGGTGGCGATGTCGTGCAGGCCGCCGACACCCGCCAGACCCCGGGACACCGGGCCGTAGCCGGCCCACAGGACGACCGCCAGCACAATCCCCGCCAGCACCAGCCGCAGCGTCGTGTCCCGCAGCCGCTGGTCGACGCGCAGATGGCCGGCGCGGTGCGCGAACCACATCACGAGGACAAGATTGATCCAGGCGCCGATGGATGTGGCCAGCGCCAGCCCGACCTGGGCGAGCGGTCCCATCAGCAGAAACTTGAAGCCGATATTGACGGCCGCGGCGATCAGCGCCGCCTTCACCGGCGTGGCGGTGTCGCCGCGCGCAAAAAAGGTCGCCACGGCGCTGCGGATGAGCACGAAGGCCAGCAGGCCGACGGCATAGGCAGCAAGCGTGTGGCCGGCAGCGGTTGCGTCGGCTGCGGTGAAGGCGCCACGCATGAACAGTGCGCGCATGATGAGATCTGGAACGGTGACGAACGCCGCCACCGCCGGAACCGCCAGCAGCAACGTGAACTCGACGGCGCGGTTCTGCGCGTGAGCGGCTCCCGTATCGTCGCCGGCGGCGAGGCGCCGCGACATTTCCGGCAGCACAACGGTGCCGGCAGCAATGCCGATGACGCCGATGGGCAACTGGTTGAGGCGGTCAGCGTAATAAAGAGCCGACAATGCCCCGGCCGGCAGGAAAGTGGCGATGATGGTATCGGCAAAAAGCGCGAGCTGCACGCCGGCGGAGCCGACAACGGCGGGGCCAAGCGCGCGGAAAAATTGCTTCACGTCGGCGTCGAACGTTGGCCAGCGCGGGACCGCCCAGGCGCCGGCACGGGTGGCATCGCCCGCTACCAGCAAGAACTCCAGCACGCCGGCAACCAGCACGCCCCAGGCCGCGGCATGTCCGGCAGTCGGGAAAAAGGCCGCCAGCAACAGCGCGACGACGAGCGACAGATTGAGCAGGATCGGGGCGGCAGCGGCAGCGGCGAAGCGCTGCAAGGCGTTGAGGATACCGCCATAGAAGGTGACCAGCGTGACCAGCAGCAGGTAGGGAAAGGTGATGCGGGTCAGCTCGACCGCGAGCACGTGGCGCTCCGGGTCATCGGTGAAGCCCGGAGCCAGCACATCGATGACGCCGGACATGAACGTCAGTGCCACCACCAGCAATACCAGCTGGCTTGTCAGCAGCAGCGTGAAGATGCGGTCGGCGAACAGGCTCGCGCGTTGCGCACCGCCCTGTTCACGGATGCGGGCATAGGATGGAACGAAGGCAGCATTGAACGCGCCTTCGGCGAATATGGCGCGGAAATGATTGGGCAGGCGCAGGGCGACGAAAAACGCATCTGCCACCGGCCCCGCGCCCAGCACGGCGGCGAGGATGATATCGCGGATGAAACCGGTTATCCGCGACAGCAGTGTGAATCCGCCGACCGTGATAATGCGGTCAATCATCGATCGATCCTGCCAGCGCGGAGCCGCCGGCACCGCCGGCGGCGGATGGGTGGTTCGCGTTGCCACCGGTAGTCAGGCACGATGGTTTGCCTTAAGACGATTCCCCGCCAGAACCTATAGGTTGACGAGTACCGCAGACAGCCATGCCCTCCCCCATCATCCCCATCTTGCTCGCCGGCGGCGCCGGGACGCGATTGTGGCCCGTCTCGCGGGACGCCTTGCCCAAGCAGTTTCTCCCCCTCATCGGCGAGCGCTCCACCTACCAGGAAACGCTGCTGCGCGTATGCGACCCGATGTTTGCCAGCCCGATCGTGATCACCGGGCCGGATTTCCACTTCTTCGCCCGCCGCCAGGCGGAGGCCGTCGGCGTCGAGGCCACCGTGGTCATCGAGCCACTGCGCCGCGACTCCGGCCCGGCGGTGGCGGCGGCGACGGCGCTGGCGCGACGACGCGATCCCGACGCCGTCGTGCTGGCACTCGCCGCCGATCACATCATCCTCGACGTACCCCGGTTCCGCGCCACCTGCCTTGCCGGCCGGGCAGCAGCCGATACCGGCCGCATCGTCACCTTCGGTATCAGGCCGAGCGAACCGAAGACCAGCTATGGTTACATCCTGCCCGGCCGCGCGATCGGCGACAGCGTGAATGAAGTGGAACGCTTCGTCGAAAAGCCGGACGCCGCGACGGCGGCCAAATATGTGAAAGACGGCTACCTTTGGAATTCAGGCAACTTCCTCTTTCGCGCCGACGTGCTGATATCCGAACTTGAGCGGCTCGAGCCGGAGATGGCGGCTGCAGTCGAAGACGCGGTCGACAAGGCGACCAACGATCTCGGTTTTCTGCGGCTCGACCCGGAGGCCTTTGCGCGCGCGCCGCAGAAGTCGATCGACTATGCCGTGATGGAGAAGACCGACCGCGCCGCCGTGGTCGTAGGCGATTTCCGCTGGTCGGACATCGGGAGCTGGGACGCCCTGTACGACATCAGCACGCGCGACTCCGACGGCAACATCCTGCAGGGTCCGGTCATGACGATGGATGCGCATGATTGCGTCGTCCATTCAGATGGACGGCTGACCGCAGTGCTCGGAACCAAAGACCTCGTCGTAGTCAGCACGTCGGACGCGGTCATGGTCGTGCCGCGGACACGAGCGCAGGAGGTCCGCGAACTCGTGGCCAGGCTGAAGTCCGACAGCCGGCCGGAGGCGACCGTGCACAAGCGCGTGCACCGGCCCTGGGGCTACTACGAGTCGATCGACATGGGCGAGCGCTTCCAGGTCAAGCGCATTGTGGTGAACCCGGGCGGCATGCTGTCCCTGCAGAAGCACCGCCACCGCGCCGAACATTGGGTGGTGGTGCGCGGCACCGCCGAAGTCACCATCGGCGAGGACGTGCGCGCAGTGCACGAGAACGAGTCAATCTTCATTCCTATCGGCAGCCTGCATCGTCTCGCGAACCAGGGGAAGATTCCACTGGAGCTGATCGAGGTGCAGACCGGCAGCTATCTCGGCGAGGACGATATCGTGCGGCTGGACGACATCTACAGGCGGGACTAGACGGCAGCCCCGTGACGGTTTCGCCAGCGGCGAAGGCGTCACCAGCAGCCCCCGATGGTCAGAATGTCTTCCGGATTGATCTGAGACGCGACGACAGCGGACGCGACCTCATTTGCCGGAACCGGCACCCGGTCCCCGCCGTCGACGCCTTCCGCGACGTCGCCTGGCCGGGCCAAGGTGGCAAATCCGGACGATCTTCATCAAATCGACTCAACTTTTCGGGAATCCGAGGCAGGTGGTGTCAAAATTGGCCCAATTCACCGCCTGCGGTGCTGTAGCCCCTTTCGCACTGCAACAGGCCGCCGGCGCCGGGCAATTAACCGCCCAACAACCGGAGCGGAGTAGCGTAATCGGCCAGCACGGACCAATGAGCGATGCAGCGAGCGCTTTTTGCCCTCACCCCCCGGCGCGGCTTGTGGCTGGTCACCAGCTTGGGACTGGTGACGTTCGCGGCGACTTTGGTCGCGCTGGCCATGCTCGCCCGTGGCTGGGCCTCCGCGATTATCCCCGGCATTTCCGAACTGATCCTTTCGATCATCGTCGCCGCACTCATCGCCCAGTTCGTCATGAGCCTCGCCGGCGCCGCGCTCGCGCGCCATCTGCACCAGGAAAACCGCCAGATGCGAACCGCCATGGACAGCATGGCCCAGGGCCTGTGCATGTTCGACGCCGCGGAACGGCTGGTGGTCTGCAACAAGCAATATTACGAGATGTACAATCTGACTGCGAACGACGTGAAGCCGGGCGCGACGCTGTCGGAGGTTCTCGCAAAGCGGCTGGAAAAGGGAACGTTCTCCCGCGACCCACACGAATACCGCAAGGAGTTCGTCGCCAAGGTGAGAGCCGGGGAAACCACCGTGCACGAGGTCAAATCCACCGGCGGGCGCCTTCTGCTCGTCATGAACCATCCGATGGCGGACGGCGGCTGGATCGGAACCCACGAGGACATCACCACGCGCCGGCAGGCCGAGCAGGAACGCACGGTGCTGCAGCAACAGGAACAGCGCCGGGCAGCCGTGGAAGAGGCAATCTCGGCGTTCCGCCGACAGGCTGAAAGCCTGCTGCAAAGCGTCGCCGAGAGCGCCGGCAAGATGCGGGAGACGGCCGCCGGGCTGTTCAACGCGTCGGGATACACCTCGCAACGTGCGGAACGTGCGGCACAGACTTCGAACGAGGCGTCATCCAATATCGGAAGCGCGGAGTCGGCCGCCAACGAACTGACCGCCTCGATCGCCGAGATCGAGCAACAGGTTCGCCAGACCGCCAACGTGGTACGCGCGGCCGTCGGCGAAGCAGAGACAACCAATCAGGACATCGACGCGCTGGCGCGGATGGCGCAAAAGATCGGCGACGTGGTCAAACTGATCCGGGACATCGCCGGGCAGACCAATCTTCTGGCACTGAACGCCACGATCGAGGCGGCGCGAGCCGGCGAAGCCGGTCGCGGCTTTGCGGTGGTCGCCTCCGAGGTCAAGTCGCTCGCAGTGCAGACAGAAAAAGCGACCGAGGAGGTTTCCAGCCAGATCCTGGAAGTGCAGCGGTCGACCGACAAGGCGGTCGAGGCGATCGCCAATATCGCCAACCGCATGCGCGAGATTGACAACTATGCAACCGCCGTCGCCGGCTCGGTGCAGCAGCAGAATGCCGCCACCGGCGAAATATCGCACAATATTGCCGGCGCCGCCGAAGGCGCCAAACTCATCGTTGCGGTGCTGCGTGAGGTCGCCGACGCGACGACAGAAAGCCGGCAGTCGGCGCAGACAGTGCTGGGTGCGTCGCAGGATGTGGACAAGGCTGCCGGCAAGCTTCGCAGCGAGGTTGAAAGTTTCCTCACCAAGGTGGCGGTCTGAGCGTCCGGTTCGCGGCCTACACGATCTTCCGCCGCATCAGTTCGTCAATCACCTCGTGTGCCAGTGTTCCGGCGTCGGTCGAGCCCGCCCGCAAACGCAGTTCGGCGTTTTCCGGCACTTCATAATCCTGGTCAACGCCGGTGAAGTTCTTGATCTCGCCGGCGAGTGCGCGGCGGTAAAGCCCTTTCGGGTCGCGCGCGATGCATTCTTCCAGCGGCGTGTCGACAAAGACTTCGACGAACTCATTCTCGTCGAGCAACTCGCGCACCATGCGACGCTCGGCACGGAATGGCGAGATGAACGAGCAGAGAACGACCAGTCCCGCCTCCGTCATCAGTTTCGCCACCTCGCCGATGCGACGGATATTCTCGACGCGGTCGATGTCCGTGAAGCCGAGATCCTTGTTGAGGCCGTGCCGCACATTGTCGCCGTCGAGCAGCAGGGTACGCACGCCGCGCGCATGCAACCCCGCTTCAACGAGGTTGGCAATGGTCGACTTGCCAGCCCCCGACAGGCCGGTGAACCAGATCACCGCCGGACGGTGATTGTTAAGCCGGGCACGTTCCGCCTTGCTCACCGTGATAGCCTGATGATGGATGTTGGTAGCCCGGCGCAAGGCGAAGTCGATCATGCCGGCCGCGACCGTTTCGTTCGAATAGCGGTCGATCAGGATGAAGGCACCGGTCGCACGGTTGTCGGCATAGGCATCAAAGGCAAGCGGCCGCGCCACTGACAGATTGCAGACGCCGACCTCGTTCAGCGCCAACGTCTTGGCGGCCAGCTTCTGCAGGCTGTTGATATCGACCTGATGCTTGAGTTCGGTGACCGTCGCGACAACCGTACCGTGATTGATCTTCATGAGATAGGAGCGGCCGGGGAACAGATGATCAGCCGACATCCAGACCAGATGGGCAGCAAACTGGTCGGCCACCTGAGGACGGTCACGCACGGCGGCGATCATATCGCCGCGCGTAATGTCGATCTCATCGGCCAGGGTCACGGTGACGGCATCACCGGGCTGTGCCACCCCGAGCGCATCGCCGCCCCCGATGATCGATTTGACCGTCGTCGCCTGGCCGGCGGGGAGAACCGCGACCTTCTCTCCGGGCGCCAGACTCCCACTCACAATGGTACCGGCGAAACCACGAAAATCGGCATCGGGGCGGTTTACCCATTGCACCGGCATGCGGAAGGGTCTGGTGGCACGGTCGTCCTCGACGTCCACGCTTTCCAGGTAGTCGAGCAACGGAGGCCCGGCGTACCAGGGCGTGCGCACGCTGCGGACCGAAACATTGTCGCCATGGCGGGCGGAGATCGGGATGGCCGTGATCTCCCTGAAGCCGAGGTCAACTGAAAAGGCATTGAGGCCAGCGACAATCTCGTCGAATACCGCCCGGTCGAAATCGACCAGATCCATCTTGTTGACAGCAAGGACGACGTACCGAATGCCGAGCAGGCTGGAGATGATGGCGTGACGCCGGGTCTGCGGCAGCAACCCCTTGCGCGCGTCCACCAGGAGAACCGCCAGCTCCGCGTTCGACGCCCCCGTCGCCATGTTGCGAGTGTATTGCTCATGTCCGGGTGCGTCGGCAACGATGAAGGCACGCCGCGGTGTCGAGAAATAGCGGTAGGCCACATCGATGGTGATGCCCTGCTCGCGCTCGGCCTCGAGCCCGTCGAGCAGCAGTGCGTAATCGATATCGCTGCCGACCGTACCGTGCTTGCGCGAGTCGCGCTCAAGAGCGACGAGATGATCGGAAAAAATCAGATTCTGCTCATAGAGCAACCGACCGATCAGCGTCGACTTGCCGTCATCGACAGACCCGCACGTCAGAAAACGCAATGCCGGCCGTGACATGACGTCACGACCTTGCAGAACTGCCGTTTCGGGTGCGACGCGTGCCGGTCCGCTCATCAGAAGTAACCCTCGCGTTTCTTCTTTTCCATCGAGCCGGACTCGTCGTGGTCGATCATGCGCCCTTGCCGTTCCGAACTGGTCGACGAGCGCATCTCGTCGATAATCGCGTCGAGCGTATCGGCACTTGATTCAATCGCGCCGGTCAGCGGATAGCAGCCGAGCGTACGAAAGCGCACGCGCATCATGCGCGGCCTCTCCTCGGGCATCAGCGGCAGACGCTCGTCGTCGACCATGATCAGCGTGCCGTCGCGGGTGACGACAGGACGTTCCTTGGCGAAATACAGCGGCACCACCGGAATCTGCTCGACCCGGATGTATTCCCAGACGTCGAGTTCGGTCCAGTTCGACAGCGGGAACACGCGCATGGATTCGCCGGACCTGATGCGGGCGTTGAACAATTGCCACAATTCGGGGCGCTGGTTGCGCGGATCCCAGGCATGGCCGGCGGAACGGTGGGAAAAGATGCGCTCCTTGGCACGGCTTTTTTCCTCGTCCCGGCGAGCGCCGCCGAAGGCAGCGTCGAAGCGCCATTTGTCCATCGCCTGGCGCAGGCCTTCTGTCTTCATTACCTGCGTATGAACCGATGACCCCGAAGACACCGGCGAGATGCCCCGGGCCAGGCCCTCCTCGTTGATATGGACGAGAAGATCCATACCCAGTCGCGCCGCCGTCTCGTCGCGGAATGCGATCATTTCGCGAAACTTCCAGGTCGTATCGATGTGGAGCAGCGGGAACGGCGGCTTGCCCGGTGCAAACGCCTTCTGCGCAATGTGCAGCATGGCGCTCGAGTCCTTGCCGATGGAATAGAGCATCACCGGATTCTTGAATTCGGCAACCGCCTCCCGCACGATATGGATCGCTTCCGCCTCAAGCCGGCGCAGACGGATATGGTGATCACGCCAATTCATGTGCTGTAAGCCCGGTACATGGTGAGCCGGCATTGCTACTTCAGGTCGGACACGTTCGGAAAGCGCTGATTTTCCAAATTTGCAGGCCGTCGGAAAAAATTCGTCTGCAATACCTCACCGCGCCAGTGCGCGGCGTGTGGCATCGACAATCCGGTCCTGGGTCGCCTCGTCGAGATAGGCATGCATGGGAAGGCTGATCACCTCCGCAGCCAGCCGCTCGCTGACCGCCATCCCTCCGTCCCCGACCGGATAATGCTTGTAGGCGTGCTGGCGGTGCAGCGGGATCGGATAGTAGATGGCGGTCGGAACACCTTCGGCCCTGAGCGAGGCGGCAAATGCCTCGCGCCGGCCGTTTGGCAGCCTGATGGTGTATTGCGCCCACACCGAAACAAAGCCTTCCGGTGTCCGCGGCACGGTCACGAGATTGCCAAGTGCATCGGCGTAGCGGCGGGCAGCGGCGTTGCGTGCCTCGATTTCCTCGGGGAAGATCTTCAGCTTTTCCCGCAGAACCGCGGCCTGGATGGTGTCCAGACGCGAGGCAAGACCGATCCGGACATTATCGTATTTGTCGCTCCCCTGCCCGTGCACCCGAAGGCTGCGCAGCGTGGCAGCTGTATCGTCATCGTCCGTGAGGACCGCACCACCGTCTCCATAGCAGCCGAGCGGCTTCGCGGGAAAAAAACTGGTCGCGGTCAGGTCCCCGAAGCTCCCGAGCTTGTGTCCGTCGATGCTGGCACCGAACGCCTGAGCGGCATCATCGAGCACGATCAGGGATTCGTCTTCGGCAATTGATGCAACCGCATCATGATCGGCCGGCAGGCCGAACAGGTCGACCGGAATCACGGCCTTGGGCGTCAGTCCAAGCCGGCGCGCGGTGGCAACGGCGACCTTGAGCCCGTCCGGATCAATGTTGAAGGTATCCTCGCGCACATCGACGAACACCGGCGTCGCACCGACCAGCGCTGCCACTTCCGCGGTCGCACAGAAGGTAAATGAGGGGCAGAAAACTGCGTCGCCAGGCCCGACACCCTTCGCGCGCAGTGCCAGCGTCAACGCGTCGGTACCGCTGGCGCAGGCGATGGCATGTCGCGCGCCGCAGAAATCGGCAAGCTCGTTCTCGAAAGCAGCAACTTCCGGCCCGAGAATGAATTGGCAGTGATCGAGCACGCGCGCGACGGCCGCATCGATCGCGGAACCAAGGCGCCGGCGCTGGGCGGCGACGTCGATGAACGGGATCGGAGGTGGCTCGATACGCCGGTTCATGATTACGCGATCCTGGCTACGCAGCTCTGCCTGTGCCGATCAGCCGACCACCACACGCGGCGCCAGATGCTGCGCCGGGGCAACCGTCGGACGCACGTCCAGGCAGAGCGTGGCAATTTCCAGACTGGCTACGCCCTCTTCGCCGGTCACGGCCGCCGTGGCGCCCGAACGCACCGCGCGCACGAACGCAAGCAATTCCGAGCGCAACGGTTCGGCATGACCGACTGACAGATGCCGCATGGAATAGCTGCCGTCCGGCTGAAAGCCGAAACACTCGGTGACCTGGCGGGTGAGCAAATCGCCCATCACATACTTCCCACGCGTGGCGACAGTGACGTTGCGGGCCTTGAACGGCGTAAGCCAGTTGGTGTTGATGTGGGCGAGCACACCGGAAGCGGTGCGGAACTGCAGCAGCGCGATGTCCTCGCGCTCGGCTACCGCGCTGGACAGCTGCGGCTGCACGTCGACGATGTCCGAGTCGGTGAACCAGCGGATGAGATCGATGTCGTGCACTGCAAGGTCGATGACCACGCCGACATTGGACATGCGCGGTGGGAACGGGCCGACGCGCGTAATGGCGATCGAGAGAATATCCTCGCCACGGATCGCTTCCTTGATCGCCTCGACTGCCGGATTAAACCGCTCTACGTGGCCGACCATCAGGGTGACGCCAGCCTGCGCCGCCGCCGCGATAATGTCGCGGCCTTCCGCGACGGTCGATGCGATCGGCTTCTCCACCATGACGTGGACGCGGCGATCAATGCACGCCAGCGCGATGTCGTGATGCAAATGGGTCGGCGCCGCGATGGTTACGGCGTCGATGTCCAGCGCAAGCAACTGTTCAACGTCAGCCACGGCCGTACAGCCGAGCGTGCGGGCAACAAAGTCGGCCTGCTTCTGGTCGGGATCGGCGACGGCGACCAGTTCGGTGCCAGGGAGGCCGGCGAAGACCCGCGCATGGTTGCTGCCCATGACGCCAACACCGACCACGCCGATCCGTAATGGATGACCCGCGTCCGGATTTGCCGCCTGCGTCATTTTCCGCAACATCCCCCTGCCTCGACCGCGCGCGCCCGTTTTCGGGTGATCCGCGCCTCGGTCCGGCCCAAGCCATCCCCTAGCACGCGGCGGGGCGGCTGGCGACAACTCCGCCAAAACGGAGTGAACACGTTTTGATTCAAAGCGTTACACGCTTAATACCAAGGACCGATAGCCGGGCCCTTATTCGGCCGCGTGCGAGGCTGGCATGTCGAGCCGCAGGCCGGCCGCAATCGCATCCTCACGGAATGAGCAGACCGCCGCCAGCGACAGTTCTGCAGCGGTTTTGCTGCCAAGGGCCGGCAGCTTTTTCAGTACGTCGGCAGGGGCAGTGATGATGTGGCAGCCCATATCGTTGGCTTCGACCACGTTGAATACTTCTCGGGTCGACGCCCAGATGATCTCCACGTTGTGCGTACCGCGTGCCCGGGCGATCGCGTCCCGCATAATCGGCCGGTAGTCGATACCGAAATCGGCGAGGCGCCCGGCAAAGACAGACACGCAGGCCGGGGCCCCGCCCTCGAGCGCATCCATGGCACCTGCCACCTGTTCGGCCGTGAAGATGGCTGTCATGTTGATCTTGACCCCGTCGCGCGACAAGGCGCGGACGGCGTCGAACAGGGGTTCTCCGCGTGTCGTTGTCACCGGCAGCTTGACGTACACATTGTCACCCCACGCAGTGATAATTCTGGCTTGCGCCACCATTTCCGGGATATCGTCAGAGAATACCTCGAAAGAAATGTGGCGATCAGGGACTGCCGCCACGAGATCACGGGCGTACGCCTCGTAGTCGCTGACCCCGGCCTTCTTGAGTAGCGAAGGATTGGTGGTGAAACCGGCAATCCACGGCTGTTTCGCCATCTCGACGATCTGAGCCTTGTCGGCACCGTCGGTAAAGAGCTTCGTCTTGAGCGTCTGCAGCGTCGGGGCGGTCATCGGATCAATACCCTGCTTCCTCTCGTCATCACATTCCATTATAGGGGCGCTACCGATACGATCCAATGCGCTGCTTCTACAGGCAACAGATTTCTCCACTTCGCCATCGAGGCTTTGGCCGCGGCCATCCAAGGGAAAAAGGCTGCCATTTCGGGATCAGGCAATGCGCACGGCGCTTTCTCTTCTGATCAAGATCGCGATCTCCGGCCTGCTCCTGTATCTGGCGTTGAACTGGGTCAACATCGGGACGGTGGCAAGTCGACTTAGCCAGATTGATCCCCGCTGGCTCGCGCTCGGATTGCTGGTGCCGCTGACTCAGACCTTTTTGCTGAGCCTCCGCTGGCAAACGATCATCTCCCGCTGTGGTTCCGATCTTCCGCTCGGCCAATTATTCCGATTCAACATGATCGCGCAGTTCTTCAACCAGACCCTGCCCTCCAGCGTCGGCGGGGACGCGATGCGGATCTGGCATGTTGCCAGGCAGACCAACTGGCAGATTGCCACCTATTCGGTGATCGTCGACCGCGTGGTCGGTGTGACCGCCCTGGCGATGATTGTGACCGCCTGCCTGCCGTGGACCCTGGAACTGGTGCGCAATCCGGTCGGCCGCAGCGCGCTGCTGCTGATCGGGCTCGGAT
>CAZUDR010000013.1:14207-19071 GCA_964618715.1 uncultured Undibacter sp.
GTCTGGTGTTCATCGGCCTTGCTTCGGATCGTCTGCATGTCCTGCAGCGGTGGGCGCCGACCCGTCACCTTGCCGCGACGGCCACTGTGGCTCTTGGCATTCTGCGCTCGCCGCGCTCCCTGACGCAGATCTTTGGCCTTTCCTTCGTAGTACACGGCCTCACCGCGGTGCTCGCCTGGTGCGCAGCTCGTTCCGTCAACGCCGAACTGCCTCTGCTCTACGCCCTGTTCCTGGTCCTCCCGGTCGTCCTCATCGCAATCGTTCCGATTTCGGTGGCCGGATGGGGTGTACGCGAGGGCGTCATGGTCGCGGCTTTCGGCTACGCGGGCCTTCCACCCAGCGACGGGCTGATCGTCTCGTTACTGTTTGGTGCCAGCTACCTGGCACTCGGTGCCGTCGGCGGCGTTGTCTGGGTTGTCACCACCCGCCGCGTCGGGCGAAACGCGATGCCGGCCACACGCCGCGGTGAATCCGCGCAATCGGGCCGGCATTTGATGGATTCCAATCCCTAGCGGCTCACCGGGTCGCCTCAAAGGCGATTATATGTGCGATACCACTCGACGAAACGGCGAATGCCTTCCTCGATGGAAGTCGCCGGCCTGAAATCGACTTCGCGCATCAGGTCGTCGACATCTGCATAAGTGGCCGGCACGTCGCCCGGCTGCATCGGAAGCAGATCACGCTTGGCCTTCTTGCCGATCGATTCCTCGAGCAGACGCACGACCTCAACGACTTCGACCGGGTTGTTATTGCCGATATTGTAGATCCGCCAAGGTGCCGCACTCGTTCCCGGATCAGGCGTTTCGCTGGACCAGTTCGGGTTCGCTGCTGGCGGGCGGTCCGCCAGGCGGACGATCGCTTCAACTACGTCGTCGATATAGGTGAAGTCACGGCGCATATTGCCGTTGTTGAAAAGCTTGATCGGCTGACCGCTGATGATGGCTGAGGCAAAGATCCACATCGCCATGTCGGGCCGGCCCCAAGGGCCGTAAACGGTAAAGAAACGAAGCCCGGTCGTCGGCAGCCCGTACAAATGCGCGTATGCATGGGCCATCAGTTCGTTTGCTTTTTTTGATGCGCCGTAGAGACTGAGCGGATGGTCGACGTTGTCATGCACGGAAAACGGCATGCGCGTGTTGGAGCCGTAGACCGAGGAAGAAGAAGCAAACAACAAGTGCCGGCAACCGTTGTGACGGCAGCCCTCGAGGACGTTGGCGAAGCCGATGAGGTTCGCGTCTACATAGGCGTAAGGGTCGACCAGAGAGTGGCGTACGCCGGCCTGCGCAGCGAGATGAACAACGTTGGGAAAACGATGCTCAGCAAACATTGCCGCCATGCCGTTGCGGTCTGCGAGATCAAGCTTGACGAAGCGAAAGGCGTCAAACCCGGTCAGTTCGGCAAGACGGGCCTCCTTCAGCTTCGGGTCGTAATAGTCGTTCAGGCTGTCGAGCCCGACGACCGTGCGGCCGCTCTCGAGGAGACGCCTGGCGACGTGGAACCCGATGAATCCGGCTGCGCCGGTGACAAGAATCGGATTCACAGGCGCCACAGTTCGATACCTTCCGGTTTCTGGCGGCGATCGAGAGTCGCCTTGACGTCGATGACGCTTCCCTTTCCCGCTCGCAACAATCGCGTGATCAGCGGCCAGCCCTCCGCCACGTAGGCCCGGTGCGCCACTGCGAGAATAACTGCGTCAGCCGGCTGAAGAGCTTCCATGCCGGTCAGCGTGATATCGTATTCGGCCTTCGTCGCGCTCGCGGATGCAAGCGGATCGTGCACCTGCGTCTGGATGCCGGAGTTCGTCAGTTCCTGCACAATATCGACAACCTTTGAATTCCGAATGTCGGGAACATTCTCCTTGAACGTGGCGCCCAGCACCGTGACAACCGGGTTCTTGCAATTGCGCATCGAGAGGCTGCGCACGCATTCGCGCGCGATTCGCTGCCCCATACTGTCGTTGATGCGCCGTCCGGCAAGAATTATCTCCGGATGGTATCCGGCTTTCTCGGCGCGATAGGTCAGATAGTAAGGATCGACGCCGATACAGTGCCCTCCGACCAGGCCCGGCTGAAAGGGCATGAAGTTCCATTTGGTTGCCGCGGCTGCCAGCACATCGCCCGTATCAATTCCGAGCTGCTGAAAGATTGCCGACAACTCGTTCATGAAGGCAATGTTGAGATCGCGCTGGGTATTCTCGATTACCTTGGCGGCCTCCGCCACCTTGATCGAGGGGGCACGGTGGATGCCGGCCGTGACCACCGACCCGTACACTTCAGCCACCAGATCGAGGGTCGACGCATCCTGGGCGGCGACCACCTTGGTGATCGCCTCGAAGCGGTGGGCCTTGTCTCCCGGGTTGATGCGTTCGGGGGAATAGCCGACGGTGAAATCCCTGCCCGCCTCGAGTCCGGACTTTCGGGCAAGGACCGGCACGCACTCTTCCTCGACTGCGCCCGGATAGACGGTCGACTCGTAGACAACCACATCGCCACGCTTGAGCACAGCACCGACCGTAGCGGATGCGTTCAGGACGGCGCTCAGGTCCGGACGGCGGCCGGCGTCGATCGGCGTCGGCACGGTGACGATGTAGAAGTCGGCATCGGCAAGTCTTGCGGGATCGTGCTCATAGCGCAACGCCGCCTGTTTCAGTTCGGCCGGCTCGACCTCCCGGGTCTGGTCGTTGCCCGCGCGCAATTCATCGATGCGCGCGCGGTCGATGTCGTAACCGATCACCGGCACCCCCGAACGCGCAAACGCCACCGCCACCGGCAGCCCGACATAGCCGAGGCCGATCACCGCAATTTTTCGCCCGTGTGCCATTTCCCTGGACGGTCCCGGTTAGCGTTCCGCGCCCGGCCTGAACGACCGGTCCCGCTGCGGTGAATTCACCGCTCGCTGTTCACCCCGACCTTGCGTCATGTCGCTCAAGCAGTCGAAACGACCAGGGCGAGCTGCGTCGAGAGCGCATCATCATCGTAGCGTTCATGCCACCACCGGTGCACCGGGGCAGGAAAGGACATTATCCGGGACGGAATGGATTTGGCCCCGATACCATTCGAGCTGAACAAAGCTTCGACGTCCGGCGCACGCATGAGATTGATCGCCTTGCCGCGCCTGGCAATGTAGGCGTCCGGCGGCTGCGTGTAGAGGCCATCGAACGGATTTTCCGTGGGATAGTGATTGCCAAAGTCAACGAGGTGCAGGAAACGGGTTTGCGGAGTTTGAATGGCGGCCAGTTTCGCGACCGTTTGATCGAGCGGAAACACGTGCTCGAGACATGATTGCGACAGCACGATGTCGGCGCCACTGTTCAGCGGTGCGGCTTCAAAGCCGCAACGATGAACCGTCATCCGCTCGCGCAGCGCCGCGCAGAATGAGGCGAAATCCATTCGCTTCCCGTATAGCGCCGTCAGATCGGCATGGAAGACGCGCAAGTAGCGATCCGTCACGGCATCGGAATGAAACAGCGTGTCATCCCATTCCGGCTCGGCGCTTTCAAACGTCGCAGCACCGCAAAAGACTGCCAGCGGGCCGAAACCGGCCAGCGGACCGCAGCCGACTTCGACCACCCGCTTGCCGGTAAAATCGATAGGTTCCCATGCTGTATGCCGGCGGACCACCGCTTCCTGCCGCAGCAGCAACTCGGCAAAGCGGATACCGCGGCCGTGCTTGCTGGAGGACAGGAGCTCGGCCGCGGTCCAGGCCGGTCCGTTTCGCAGCATCGGCAGGCGCCGGCGCACCAACCGCCAGGTGTCGAGCGGCGTCAGACCGGCGAGGTAACTCAGTTTCGGCATGTCGGCGTATCGGCAGCGGCAGAATCGATGAGGCGAGCGTAGTCGCCCACGATGCGCGGCAGAGAGTATCGCTCGGCAACGGACAGGGCCTCCGCGGCCAGGCGCGCACGTGTTTGCCCGTCGCCCAGGACCCTGTCGATCTCAGCCGCCAGCGCAGCGACATCCTCCGGCGGCACCAGAACGCCCCCCTCGCCACCGCCAAGGATATCCACCGGGCCGTACGGACAGTCGAAGGCAATCACCGGCAGGCCGCAAGCCATTGCCTCGACAATGACGTGGCCGAAGCCTTCCCAGCGCGACGGCAAGACGAACACATCGCCGTATGCATACCAGGGCGCCGGGTCGCCAACGAAGCCGGCCATTAGCACGCGGTCGGCGATCCCCAGCATCTGCGCCAGCGCCGCCAGCCGGCCGCGCTCGGGGCCCTCGCCGACGATGACCAGCCGCGCGCCCCGTCCGGCACCCCGGCACCGCGCCAGTGCCTGCAACAGGAGGTCGAAGCCCTTCTGCGGGATCAGGCGCCCGACAGCGACCAGCACCGGCCCTTGCGCGGCGGAGGCGCCCTGCGGCAGGCCGCCCCGGCGGGCCGCCCCGGCACGCCGCCCCCAGCCCTCGGTATCGACCGGATTGTGGATCGTCACGACGCGGGCGGGATCGAGCCCATAGTCGGCCACCAGCTCACGGCCAACGCCGTGCGACAGCGCCACCACCGCATCGGCGCGGCGGTAGGCCCAGCGCACGGCGGCACGCCGCAACGGGCCGATATCCGCGCGGGCGCGGTGCGAATTGGTCTCGCGCAGGATCAGGCGCGGGCGACGGGCAAGCGAGCGCGCCGCCAGGGCGGCGACGATGTTCGCGTCGACCATGGTGGCCAGCAGCACGTCGGGACGCGCAGCGGCAAGATAACGGCGCAGCGGCATGAAGGTGTCACGCGTCTTGGCGCAGCCGAGATCGATCACGTGCTGCCCGCTTCCCAGCCAGTCCCGCGCCGAGCCGCCGTTGCGCCCGACCACCAGGTCCGCGGCGAAGCGGTGCGATGGCAATCCCTTGACCAGATTGGCAAAGGTCCG
>CAZUDR010000014.1:0-18642 GCA_964618715.1 uncultured Undibacter sp.
TGAGGGCAGGGCGCTGCGTCGCCTCGATCACCTGCGCCATGGTGAAGGTCTTGCCGGAGCCGGTGACGCCGAGCAGCACCTGGGTGCGGTCGTGGCGCTGCACGCCCTCGACCAGTTCCCTGATGGCAACGGGCTGGTCGCCCTTCGGCTGGTACTCGGAAACGATCTTCAGCCGCACGCCGCCTTCGGATTTCTCCGGCCGCGGCGGGCGGTGCGGCGTCCACGGCGTGTCGCTGAATTCGGGACGGCCCTCGCGCAGCAGCCGGTCGAGCGACTGCTGGCTGGCGATGCCGGCGATGCCGCCCTGTTGCGTCGGCAGGTCGGCGCGTGGCAGGCGGTATTTGGCGTCGTCCCTCTTCGGCGCCGGCGCGGCAGTCATGTCGTCGGCGTCAGTGTCGAGACCGAGCTCCTGCGCCAGCGCAGGGTCGAGTCCGGTGATCGGCGACGCGCCGTAGTCGCGCTGCGGTGCCTCGCCGAGGCCGTCCTTGCCGCGCGCCGACTTGCGTGCGGTGTGCGCGGCGGAGAAATCCTTGCGGCGGTCCCAGGAATTGTCCGGAGGCGGCGCAAGTCCGGAACCTTGCCCGGTGCCGGAACCGGGGCCCGCCGTGCCACGTCCGATCGCCGGATTGAGCAGGTCGGCGAGCGCGTCCGGCGTCGGCGGCGCGTCGGGGCGCGCGGCCCTGGCGCGCGTCGCGCGCGCGGGGTCCTTCTTCGGCTTTTTCGGAGGGGATTTCGCCATTGTGTCCGAATATGGGACGAGTCCGGAGGCGAGGAAAGGGCATCGCCGGACGTGCGGTTGGCGTAGACTGGCCCGGCGCACACCGGCCGCCGGCGCGGGATGCGCGCCTCGCGTAAGTCTTGAGTCAAAGGAGTCTGGTCATGAGTGCAGCAGACAAATCCGCGTCCCCGGGAAACGGCCTGGCCGATGCCGCCGCGCGCATCGCCGAGGAGCTGCAGCGCGCCAAGGACAACCTGTCGCGCTCGGCATCCGATGCCGGCGGCGAACTGGCCGGCGAACTGCGCAAGCTGCAGGACGACCTCGCCGCCATCCAGCGCACGGTCGCCGGTTTCAGTCATGAGGCGCGCACGGAAGCAGCCGGCGCGGCCTCGCGCATCGGCGCGCACGCCTCGGGTGCCGCGCACGAGTTCGCCGACACCGCCAGACAGCAGGCGCATTCGGCGATGGCCGACTTCGAGGAGTTCGCGCGCAAAAACCCGCAGGTGGTGATCGGCGCCACGTTCGGGATCGGCGTCGTGCTCGGCCTGCTGCTGCGGAGGCGCTGATGCTCGGCTCCATCACGAGTTCGGTGCTGAACATCGTCAGGTTCGATCTTAGGGCGCGCCTGCGCGCCATGACGGTGACCGCGGTGCTGATGGTGATCGGCTTGCTCCTGATCCTGACCGCGCTCGGTTTCGGCGTGGCGCTGCTCTACGTCTGGCTCGCGCAGATGCTGGGCATGCCCGTCGCGCTGGCGATCATCGGCGGCGGCTGCGCGCTGCTGGCGCTGATCCTGTTCGCCATTGCCGCGTGGCGCCCGAAATCCGGCCGGCAGCCGCCGCGGCGGGAACGCGCTTCCGCCGACACCGCCACCGACCGCGTGCTCGACGACGCGCTTGCCGCGATGCAGGGCGGCTCACGCGAGCAGATGGCGACCGCGCTGGCGCTGGCGCTGGTGACGGGCATGATGCTGGGCCGGAAGATCTGAGGTCTCCGGCGCCGGCGAAGCCGAAACAGGGCGCGGAAACGGTGGCCGCAGATCGCGCGTCGGCGGCGGGAGCGCCAATGAGCAGACAGCAGATGCCGTTGTGATCGGCCGGACCTGCAGCGCCAGGCCTAGTCCTGGGCCTGCATGGCGCGCTCGCGCAGCAGCTCGTGCAATTTGGCCGACAGCACCTCGAGCGAAAATGGCTTGATGACGACATGCACGTCGGGGTCGAGAACCCCGTGATGCACGATCGCGTCGCGCGTATAGCCGGTGGTGAACAGCACCGGCAGACCGGGGCGCCGGGCCAGCACCTCGTTGGCCAGCATGCGTCCGTTCATGCCCGGCATCACGATATCGGTGACCAGAAGGGTGATCTCCGGATGTTCCTCGAGAACCTCCAGCGCGCGGTCGGCGTTCGCGGCCTCCAGCGCGGCGTAGCCGAGCTCGCGCAGCATCTCGACGGTCACCTTGCGCACAGCGTCGTCGTCCTCGACCACCAGGACCGTTTCGCCCGCCCGCGACACATTCCATTCCAGCGCGGGCCGCGGGTCCTCGATTGCCTGCCGGTTTTCATTGCCCTGATTTCGCGGAAGATACAGCTTCACCGTCGTGCCCACGCCCGGCTCGCTGTCGATCTCGACGTGGCCATCGGACTGCTTGATGAAGCCGTGCACCTGGCTCAGTCCCAGTCCCGTGCCCTGTCCCGCCGGTTTCGTGGTGAAGAAGGGATCGAACACGCGCGCGACGACCTCGGGCGACATCCCCGTTCCGGTGTCGGTCACCGCGATCATGACGTACTGGCCCGGTTTCATGTCGGGATGCGCCGCGGCGTAGGACTCGTCGAGGTCTGTGTTTGCGGTCTCGATGGTGAGCTTGCCGCCGTCGGGCATGGCGTCGCGCGCGTTGACCGCCAGGTTGATAATCACGCTCTCGAGCCCGGGGCGATCGACAAAGGTTCGCCACAGCCCGCCCGCCAGCACCGTTTCGATCCGGATATTCTCGGGAATGGTCCGGTGCAGGATTTCCCCCATCGTCGAAATCAGCTCGTTGCTGTTGGTCACCTCGGGCGCCAGCGGCTGCTGACGCGAGAACGCCAGCAGCCGGGCGGTGAGGGCGGCGGCGCGCTCGGCACCCTTGATGGCGGCGTCGACAAAACGCTGGACGTCGAAGTCACCGCGGCGCACCCGGCGTTCCAGCAGCCGCAGGCTGCTGAGCACGATCGCCAGCATGTTGTTGAAGTCGTGCGCGATGCCGCCCGTCAGATGACCGATGGCCTCGATCTTCTGCATCTGCATCAGCTGGGCCTCGCTCTGCTGGCGACGCTCCATCTCGGCGGTCAGCCGCGTATTGGCGGTGGACAGTTCGGCGGTCCGCGCCGCGACCTGCGTTTCCAGCGACGAGGTCAGCACGTTCAGCTCGTGCGCGGTGCGCGCGACGACGTCGCCGACGGCATCCACCTCCTTGATGCCGGAATTGGGAGGCGCGACCTCCGTGCCCCGGCCGATTGCCAGCGCCGCGGCGGTGAGCGACTGCATGGCGCGGTCGAGCGAGCGCGCCACCATGTATGCCAGAAACAGCGCAATGGCCGTCACCAGAATGCCGATGATCATCAGCTGGTTGAGCGACGCCCGCATCGGCGCCTCGAGCGCCTTGGCCGGCAGGCCCACCGCCGCCGCCCAGCCGCTCCTCGGCGCGTACTGGAGGGTCGAGATCAGCGGGATGCCCTCCAGCGATACCGTCCGCAGGGTCCCGGACCTGCGCGCGTCCACCATCTCGACCAGCACCGGAACCAGCGGCTTGCCGGCAAACCTGTCGTTGTTGTGCGAGCGGATCATGTGCTTGCCCGTGCGGTCGACAATCGACACGATCCAGTCCTCCGGCACACCCGGGGCATTGATGATGCCGGCGAAGTCGTCCTGGACGAGTGCTGCGGCCAGCGCCCACCTGACCTCGTCATCGCGAACGACCGGAACGGCGACGCTCGCCAGAATCTGATTGTCACTCAATCCTTCGAATACGTTGGTGACCACGGCGCGCTGCTCGGTGAAGACGGGCGCCCACTGGCCCAGCGGGGTTTTCGGCAATGGCGCGTTGGCGGGCAGGGAAGTATTGATCAGCTGCCGTCCGCTGCGGTCGATGAGGACGTAGTACCGCCCGGTGGTGCCGGCCGTGCGGCGAAGCCGTCGCTCGAATGCGACCAGATCGTTTGACGCGAGCGCATCGGATTCCCGCAGTGCAATGAGAGCGCTCTCGGCGGCGGAGAAATGGGCGTCGATGCCGCGCGCCAGACCCTTCGTGCTTTCGGTGAGAAGCTGTTCCGCGCGTGCCTGTTCGCTCTGCGCGAACTGGTTCAGCAGATAGGCGGCGAAGAGGACCGTCGGGAGGATGCCGATGAATGCGGTCGCAAACAGGATCGTCCGGAACGAAAACTTCGTATTTTTCAAAGGCATATAGCAACCGCCCAGGTTGCGGACCGGCGACGGTCGCAACGGCCCCCGACCTTGCAAACGCGGTGTTCCGGTCCGGGTTCCATCATCCGGCAGGCGCCCGCCGGCGGGACCGGGCGGTGGACCGGCGGCCAGGCGGGGCGCGTCAGTCGTCCGGAATAACCGGCAGCAGCAGATGAGCCGGGCGCTGCGGCCCGGTATGTAGTGTCACTTCGCCGCCGAAGACGGCGGCCGGCCGGTCGCCGGGGTCGTCATGGGTGAACAGCGCCACCCCCGCCCATGGCTTGAACGGCCCGAAGATGACCGGATCGCCCTGGTATTCGTAGTCCTTGCCGCGCACTGTGAGCCCGATGCGGTAGCCCCTGGGCACGACGATGCAGGTCGGCCAGATCTCGATGTCGGCTTCGTAGATCTCGTTCGGCGTCAGCGGCTGCTTCTCGTCGTGCGTGTGATACGGACGGTAGGGCGTGCTCCTCGCGGCATCGAGCTTGCGGTGCGACATGCGCAGCCAGCCGAGGCCGAGCGGGGTGTGCGGATCGTTCGAACCCTGGAACAGCAGTTCCTTGAAATCGGGGCTGAAAGCCCGCAGCACGAGGAACAGGTCGGCATCTTCGGTTTGCGACGACACCCACAGCCTGGCGGCGACCGGTCCGGTGATCTCGGTGTCGCGCGCGAGCGGCGGCGTGAGAAAGGTGACGCCTTCGCTGAATCCCCTGTAGACGGTCTTGCCGTCCTTCGCGGGTGGCTGCGGTCCGAGCGAATAGGTGTCCGCATCGAGATAGAACTTCGTCCATTGCGTGCGCGCCAGCGGCCATTCCTCCTCGTGCCGCTCGACGAAGCGCTCCCCCGGGTGGCGGATCTGCAGGCGCACCTTCGGCTCGTCGCGCCACGTATCCTCGCCCTTGAGGTAACGGGCGAAGAACCTCTTCTGCATCTGCAGGCCGTAGTCGGTATAGAACGTCGTCCAGTGCTCGTAAGGATGCGCGTCCAGCCATTTCTGCGGCGAGGCCGACTGTACGAAGCCCTCGAAATTGCCGCGCGGATGCAGGCCGTGGCCGCCCCAGTTGGCGGCGGAAAGCAGCGGCACCTTCACCTTCGACCAGTCCGGCGATCGCGTCGTCCAGAATTCGTCGGTGGCGAACCTGGCCCTGCGGACGTCGACGGCGAAGTTGCGCCGCAGCGCGCCGAGCTCTTCCTCGCCCAGCGTGACCGGTCCGGAAATCCAGTCGCCGGTGATGCGGCTGCGCGGGGCTTTTTTTCCCTTGCCGTGCTGCACCGAATAGATCTGCGCCGGCGCCAGCGCATCGACGAAGCCGTTGCACAGGATGCCGCCGTGGTAGGCCATGTCGCGGTAGAAGTCGGCGCAGCCTTCCCACACGCAGATGGCGGCGAGATATTTCGGATCGAGCGTCGCCACCTGCCACTGGTTGGTGCCGTAATAGGAGACGCCGTTGAGGCCGACCTTGCCGGTGGACCACGGCTGGGCGCCCGCCCATTCGATGCAGTTCCTGTAGTCCATGGTCTCGCGCAGCGACCAGATGTCGAGCAGGCCCGGCGAGCGGCCGGCGCCGCGTGAATCGACGCGCACGACGGCGTAGCCGTCCGGCACCCATTTCTCCGGATCGACAGTCTCCCAGACCTGGTACTTGTTGGTGGAGCCCGCCGGTACTTCCGGGTGCTCGGCATGCAGTTTGCGGTAGGCCTGGGGGTAGAGATCGTCGAAATGCTTCCACTTCGCATAGGGCCCGTGCGTCATGATCACGGGGTAACGGCCCTCGGCGACGGGCCGAAAGATGTCGCAGCGCAGGACGAGGCCGTCCTCCATCGGAATCGGCATGTCCCAGTCGATGCGCATGCCGTCGCGAATTTCCTGGCGGTGCTGCGGGTCCTTCGGCTCAGCGGGCTTGTGCATGGCGAACGATCCTCCCGGTCACGATCGCTGCGGAAATATGGAACGAGTTCGGCGGCGGGGGAAGAGCGGCTGCCGGAGCTCGGCCTCGAGACGTCTCCTGCATTCGGTGGTGAGGAATGGGCGGCAGCCCCATTGTGCGTCGCTGCGGACCGTAGTTCGCTGAGGAACAGGCGATTCACCAATGCTCTATCTGCTGCTCAAATATCTGCATGTCCTCGGCGCCATCGTGCTGCTCGGCACCGGCGCCGGCATAGCGTTCTTCATGCTGATGGCGCATTTGAGCGGCGACGCCGGCCATATCTTCCGCACGGCAAGGACGGTGGTGCTGGCGGACTTCGTCTTCACCGCCTCCGCGGTGGTGGTGCAGCCGGTCACCGGAGTCCTGCTCGCGCACGACCTCGGTCTGCCGCTGTCCGAGCCCTGGCTGCTGGCCTCGTTTGCGCTCTACGTGCTGGCCGGGGCGTTCTGGCTGCCGGTGGTGTGGATGCAGATGCGCATGCGTGACCTCGCCGCCGCAGCCGTCCGCGACCGTGCGCCGCTGGGCGCGGACTATCACCGGCTGTTTCGTCTGTGGTTTCTGTTCGGGTTTCCCGGTTTCGGCTCGGTCATCGCTATTCTTTGGCTGATGATCGCCAGGCCGGATCTGTAAAGAGCGTCCATGTCGGACCGCGGACCTACCATCCTCGTGCTCGGTGCCAACGGGCTAATCGGTAGCTTCATTGCAGGCGACCTGATACGGCGCGGGATGACGGTCATCGCCGCGGCGCGCAGTTTCACGGGTGCGCAGCGCGAGCAATTCGGCAACACCGCGCGGCAGGTTCCCCTCGCGCGTTCCGAGGACGTCCTGGTCCGTCTGCTGGCGGAGAGCCAGCCGGACGTCGTGGTGAACTGTATCGGTGTATTGCAGGACTCGCCGGCCGGAACGACGCGCGGCATGCACCTCGAGTTTGTCGAAAAGCTGCTGGCCGGCTTGCAGGCGCTGAAGCATCCGGTGCTGCTGGTGCATTTCTCCATTCCGGGTGCTGCTGCCGACGACCGCACCGGGTTTGCCCGCAGCAAGCGCGCGGCCGAGCAGGCGATCGCGCAGTCCGGCATTGCCCACGCGATCCTGCGGCCGGGTTTTGTCGTCGCGCCGAGTGCCTTTGGCGGCAGCGCGCTGCTGCGCGCGCTGGCCGCGCTGCCGTTCGATCTGCCGGGCCAGCTCGCGCGGCGTCCCTTCGCAACGGTGGCGGCGGAGGACGTTGCCAACACCGTCGCAATGCTGGCGAAAGGCTGGCGCGCGCCGGACAATGCGACGGCCGCGGGCTGGGATCTGATGCATCCGCACGTGCGATCGCTCGGTGACGCTTTGGCCAGCCTGCGTGCCTGGCTCGGCATGGCTTCGCGCCGGCGCATCAGGCTGCCTTACGCGCTGCTCACCCTCGGCGCATGGTCGGGTGATGTCGCCGCCTGGTTCGGCTGGCGGCCGCCGGTCCGTTCGACCGCAGTGAAGGAACTGCAGCGCGGCGTCACCGGCGATCCGCGCGCCTGGATTCAGGTGACCGGAATTGCGCCGTGCACGCTCGACGAGGTCCTGCACGCGCATCCGGCGACAGTGCAGGAGAAATGGTTTGCGCAGCTCTATCTGCTCAAGCCGCTGATCATCGGCGTGCTGGCGGCGTTCTGGTGTCTCTCGGCAGTGATCGTGCTGACCGTCGCCTATTCGGCTGCCGTCGGCATCCTGACGGCGCGCGGCTATGCGGACGGACCGGCGCAGGTCATGACCGTGGCCGGCAGCGTGATGGACTTCGCGGTCGGTGTTGCGATCCTGTTCCGCCGCACCTGCCGTCCGGGCTTGCTCGCCGGCATAGCGGTTTCCCTGTTCTATATGATTGCTGCCGCGGTGCTGACGCCGGACCTGTGGGCCGAGCCGCTCGGTGCGCTGGTCAAGACCGGCCCCGCCATCGTGCTGATGCTGGTGGCGTTGGCGATCGCGGACGACCGCTAGAGGCGCGCGGTGGAGCCCCCGTCAGGTCTCGGCGAAAAGGGCAAGCAGGGCCTCGTGCTCTACGACGGGGTCTGCGTGCTGTGCTCGGGCTGGTTCCGCTTTGTCGCGCGCCGAGATACCGGGCACAGGTTCGTGTTCACGGCAATCCAGAGCGACTACGGGCGTGCGCTGGCGGAGAAACTGGGCATCGATCCGGCCGAGCCGCAGACCAACGCAGTGCTGCTCGACGGCGAGGTTTATCTCTACTCGGACTCGGCGCTGGCGGTACTGGCGGCGCTGCCGAACTGGCGCTGGGCGCTTGCGTTCCGCGCCATTCCGAGGCCGTTGCGCGACGCCCTCTACCGGCTGGTCGCGCGCAATCGCTACCGTATCCTCGGCCGTCGCACTGCCTGCGATCTCGGCGGCGCGGAATTCGCCGACCGGGTCATTTCCTGAAACTGCGCCTGCCGGGACGTGGCTACGCTGCCTTCTTCCACAGCTCCTGCGACGCGCGCCGCGCGCCCTCGGCGAGCGAGGCGAGCTTCATCCAGACGATCTTCGAATCCACCTGCACGCGGCCGGCGAAGGTGCCGAAGCCGCAGTCGACGCCGGCAATCACGTTTTCGCGGCCGACCACTGACGCAAAGTTCATGATGCGGTCGGCGACAAGTTCCGGATGCTCCACGGTATTGACGGTGGAATCGATGACGCCGGGAATGATGATCTTGCCGACGGGCAGCTTGACGTCTCGCCAGATCTTCCACTCGTGCTCGTGCCGCGCATTGGCGGCGGGAAACGAGACTGCCTGCGGCAGGCCCATGAGCACGACGTCGACGATGTCCCTGAATTCCACGTCGGTATGATGTGGCGACACGGTCGAGCCCCAGCACACATGCATGCGCATGCGCTCGGGCGGAATCTCGCGCACCGCGTGATTGAGCGCGGCGACGTTCATGGTGATGATCTTGCGGTAGTCGGCCAGCGGCAGGTTCAGATAGACCATGTGGCGCAGCATGGCGAGGTCCGGACAATCGAGCTGCAGGATGAAGCCCGCATCGACGATCGCCCGGTATTCCTTCCGCATCACATCGGCCAATGCGAAAATGTATTCCTCATCGGTCTTGTAATAATTGTTCTTCAGATAGCGCGCGATCTGGCCGGGCGAGGGCGAGGTGAAGAAGAACTCCTCCGCCTTCACGCCCTGCGTTGCCGCCCTGGCAAGATCGATGTCGGCCTGCGCCGCGTCCCAGTCCTTCCAGCCGACCGGGCCGGAACAGGCCGGCCTGTACTGGAACGGCGAGGCGAAGTGCTTGAGGATTTCGGCAAGCTCGGGAAATTCCGGCTCGCCGGTGCCCATGGGTGCAGCGCTCGGGCCCTCGAAGCCGGTGAGCCGGCGCATCACGTGGACGGTGTAGTCGGGGCGGCCCTGCTCGCCGTCATTGACGATGTCGATGCCGGCCTCCACCTGCCTGCGCATCATTTCGGCGACCGCCTCGCGCACGGCGGCGTCGAACTCGGCGCGGCGCGCGCCCGGCTTGTTTTCCTCGGCGAGCATCAGCTCGACCACCTTTGCCGTGCGCGGCAGGCTGCCGGTGTGGGTGGTGAGGATGCGGTCGGAACTGCGTTTCATCGCGTGTGCGTCCTCAGAACCCGCGCAGCGTCTCGTGGACGTGCTCGACGTCGGGCGGCGACGCGAAGTACGAACCGACCAGGCTGCGCCATTCCTGGAAGTCGGCGGATTCGCGGAAGTCCACCATGTGGTTCTCCAGCGTCTCCCACTGCACGAACAGGCGGTAACGCGACGGTTTCTCCGCCGAGCGGGCGAGCGTCATGGCGCGGCAACCCCTGGCGCGTTTGAAAAGCGGTACGGCCTGTTGCACCGCCTCCTCAAACTCCGGTTCGCTTCCGGGCCGGATGTCGATCTGGGCGATTTCGAGAATCATGCGGATGAACTTTCGCTGACTGAAGGGACGGCGGGCGCGGCATTATGGTTGCGACGTACCGAATAGGAAAGGGTGGGCAAGTCCCACCATGCGCCGCGTATCGCCACAAATCCCGATCCTCATCCTGAGGAGCCCGCGCCAGCGGGCGTCTCGAAGGATGAGGCACGGGAGCCGGGGCCTCATGGTTCGAGACGCGCAGCTTTTGCTGCGCTCCTCACCATGAGGGTCGACTCGCGTTCAGCCTTGATGTCTGCGTGAGGTCGCCGCCGGTCAGCCGGGATTGAGCGCGGGGCGCAGCGCGCCTTCCCGCGCCTCGCGCAGGCGCTGCACGATGTAGAACGCCAATACCGGGGCGATGAATCCGGGCCCCGGAATGTCGAGCGTGCCGAGGCCGATCTGCAGCAGCGGCAGCCAGTAGACCGGGCGGGCGAGCCAGGCGCCGGTCCTGTCGAGCCGGTTGCCGTCCAGCAGCATGAGAACCGCGAAGCACAGCGCCAGCGTGTCGTAGACGAGAAGGTAGGGAACGGCCGTGATCGAACATGCGATGAACAGCGCAAACAGCAGGCGCGGGTCGGCGTCGGCGCGGCAGCGGAACGCCCAGGCGACCGCCGCCACCGCCGCGGCGGCGAAGCACAGCTGTACCGCCATGGCGGCGGAGTAATTGAAGCCGATGCCGCGCAGGTTCATGAACACGGTCGGATAGAACGGCGTCGCGATCCCCTCCGGATCGGCGAGCACCAGATTCTGCGTGGGCAGGCCCTGCGTCACGAAATCGATCCAGGTCTGCATGCCGAACAGCGCGACCGACGCGGCGGCCAGCGCAAGTGCGGTGACTGTGGCGACCGCGAATACGCGCCAGCGGCCGGTCGCGATCAGCACAACCGGAATGAGGACGCCGAGCTGCGGCTTGACCGTGAGGAGACCGACCAGCAGGCCGGCGAGCAGCGGCCGGCGATCCAGCAACGCAAAGATGCCGATCATCATCGCCGTGGTGAGGAAGGAGCTCTGTCCGGAGATCAGGCAAAAGATCGCCGCCGGAGAGACCATCAGCGCGAGCAGCGTGCGGCGGTCGGCAATCCGGCGCATCGCGACGGCGAGGAAGACCGTGAGATTGAGCACCGTCCAGATCAGCAGCGCCGGCAGATAGCCGATCTGTCCGAACGGCGCCGCCAGCAGCATCACGGTCGGCGGATAGGACCAGTTCTGTCCGGGATATCCGGAGCCGAGCAGGCCGGCGAGCGCCTGCGCATAGGCGACGGGATCGTACCACTGGCCGGGATCGGGCAGCGCCGCGGCGCGGCCATACATCCAGAAATTCAGAAAGTCGCGTCCGACCACCAGGGTGGAGCCGTCGCGCGGGAAGGCCGTGCCGGAGTCGAGCCCGTACAGATAGGCGCCGGCCGCGAGGACGAGAAAAAATCCGCCGAGAATGGCGAAAGTCCTGGCGAGCGCGCGGCTCTCATTGGTCAGAGGCTGGTCGGCGGCAAAGGCCATGGCGCGCTCCCCCCGGGCGCACAAGGTGAGCCCTCAGCCTTGCCAATTCCTTACCGGAGGGGGGTCATGCGGCCGTACCGGCGTTCCTTTCCTCCGCCGCGCGGCGCAGACAGGCGGGACACAGGCAGTCTTCCAGCGCTGCTGTGGCGGTCACAGGCACCCGCCAGGGTTCGGCGGCGCACCAGCAGTCGGCGCCGAGGCCGCAGTCGAAGGCAGCGCCGCAACGTGCGCAGACGAGTCGGCGTGGCGCGTCGCTGCCGTCAGGCATGCTTGCCGGCCGACCAGCCGCGTTTTGCCAGGAATCGTTCGCCGACCTCGATCGGCTCGTGTTCGAGCGGCGTCGCCAGCGTGTCGTTCCAGCGGTTGAGGAAGCCGAACAGCGAGATGCAGCCGACGATCTCGACGATCTGGTCCTCGCTCCAGTACTTGCGCATCTCGACGAACATGTCGTCGGTGACGGCATTGGGTACGCACGAGGCCGCTACCGCGAAGTCGAGCGCTGCGCGTTCTGCGGCATCGAACAGCGGGCTGGTCTGATAATCCCACACCGCGGCGAGCTTTTCGTCCGCGATGCCGAAACGCAGCGCGCCGCCGGCGGTGTGCGCCATGCAGTACTGGCAGCCCGCGGACCGGCTCGAGACGTGCGCGACCAGGCGCTTGAATCCGCGGTCGACCTTGCCCTCCGGATCCCAGACGGCGGCGCTGAGCGCGGCAAATGCCCTGACCATTTTCGGGACGCGCTGCATGATCAGCATGCTGTTCGGTACGAAGCCAAGGCTCTTCTTGATGGCCTCGAACTGCTCGCGCAGTTCGGGCGAGGTCTCGGCCGGCAGCGGCGCGATACGCGCGGCGGCCGGGGTACGCTGATCCATGATTTCCTCCGATGTTGTTGGCGCCCGTGCGGCTATGCTGCCGCGGCAAGTCGGACCGCCTTCCAGTTCAGCACGCGGCGGCCGATCCAGCCGGCGATGAGCGAGAGTACGACAACGGCGCCGAAATGCCAGACCAGCAGGACGATGCTGACATCGCCGACGTGATAGATACGCAGCGCGAAGTTGCCCAGCGCTGCGGCCGCCAGTGCCCCCAGGGCGAGTGTTGCCCGCGGATAGATCGGCGCGCCACGGCGCAACATGATGACAATGGCGACCACCGGCACGATTCCGATCAGCATCGCCGGCGGCAGACAGGCCCAGTCGGCGCGCAGCGTCAGTCCCTCGGCACCGAGGCGAATCCAGTCGCGCGCGCAACCTTCGCCGAGGCTGAACAGCCAGATGGTCAGCGGCAGCAGGGGAACAAGCAAAATCCTGCGGTCGGTGCCGGGCACGACGCTGTAGAAAGCCGCCAGGACCGCGGTAACCGCAGTCGCCAGAATGGCCATTTCCTCGACGATGAACTGCCGGTCGACCAACATGCGCGACAGGTCCACCGGCATCGACCCGGAATGGATCAACGTCACGGACTCAGAATGGACCAGCATCACGGCGGCGACGTAGGGCAACGCGATCGCAAACCAGATCGCCGCCCGGCGCCAGGGGGCGGGCAGACGGTGGACCGGTGCCGTGTCGGCGGCGAGCTGTTGGATGAGGCGGTCCGTGTGCAAGGTCACGCCTCGACGCTGAGCGCCTTGCGCAGATTGTGCATCCCGCGATGCACCGCAACCTTGAGCGCGCTGATGCTCATACCGCTGGCCGACGCGGCTTCCTTTAACGACATTTCCCGCAGCTTCAGCATTTCGATGGCCTTGCGTTGCCCGTCCGGCAGCCGTCCGATGGCCCGGCGCAGGGCCTCCGGATCGCCGTAGCCGGACAACCCGGTATTCGTCGCATCGTCGAAAAAGGTTTCAGGGTATTCCGCCACCGAGACCTCATTGGCGGCGCGGCGCATCTGACGGCGCGAGCCGTCGGCCATGCGGTTGTACGCAATGGTCAGCAGCCATGGCAGGAACGGCCGGTCCGGGTCATAGGTGGCGCGGACCGTATGCAGCGACAGCAGGATATCCTGCACCAGATCCTCGACATCGGCCGGCTGCAGGAATTTGCGGCGCTGGCGTACCACGCGCCGCAGCAGCGGAACCAGGGCCTGCAGAAGTTGCAGATAGGCAGAGGAATCGCCGTCCTGCGCCGCGCGCATCAGGATTCCGAACTGATTTGGCTCGTTCGTCGGGTCCATGAGGGCCGCTGGCGGTCCGTTGTCTCAGGACCCCCCATGTAACCTTCTCCCCGATCAACGCGAAATCACCGTCAGGTGAGCCACATGGGGGCTCTCCGCAGGGGCAACGCCCAACCATCAAGATGGAGGATCAAGCATGAAAACACGTATCGCCATCGCTTCGGCGCTCGCCGCGGCCGTTGCCGCGCCAAGCCTGGCGTCGGCCGCTCCGGCGCCGGCGCCCAAATTCCAGGCCGAGAAATGCTACGGCATTGCCAAGGCCGGCAATAACGACTGCGCCTCGACCGGCAACAATTCCTGCGCCGGCACGTCGAAGGTCGCCGGCGATCCGAATGCCTGGATCTATGTGCCGGCGGGCTATTGCCAGCGCATCGTCGGCGCCAGCAAGACGCCGAAGTCGTCCTGATCCGCACGACCGGGAGGGTGGCCATGACCGCGCATCACCGCCGCGCGCCCGCCTGCGCGGGCATCGGCCTGAGGCTTCCGCATCTTGCGGAGATCGTGGCCACCCGTCCGGCCGCCGGCTGGTTCGAAATCCATCCGGAGAACTTTCTCGCCAACCCGCACGCGACCGAACTGCTGACAGATCTGGCGCGAGACTATCCGATCTCGGTGCACAGTGTCGGTGTTTCGGTCGGCAGCGCCGGCGGTCTCGACCGTGCGCATCTCGCCCGCGTCCGCGCGCTGGTCGATGCCATCGACCCGGTGCTGGTGTCCGGCCATCTCGCCTGGTCGACGCACGAAGGCGACTATCTCAACGACCTGCTGCCGCTGCCCTACAACAGGGAATCGCTGCAACTCGTCAGCGCGCATGTCGACGAGGTGCAGCAGGGTCTCGGCCGGCCGTATGTCGTCGAAAATCCGTCGAGCTATGTCGGCATCGCCAGCTCGACCATGACCGAAACCGAATTCCTCGGCGAACTCGCCGACCGCACCGGCTGCCGGCTGCTCTGCGACGTCAGCAATGTCTGGCTGAGCGGGCACAATCTCGGCTACGACCCATATGTCTATATCGATGCCATGCCCGCCGCGGCGATTGCCGAACTGCATCTCGGCGGCTTTGTCGCCGAAGAGGACGAGGGCAATCCCGGCGAGCAGGTGCTGGTCGACACGCACGACCAGCGCATCGCCGAGCCGGCCTGGGATCTTTATGCCCATGCGTTGCGCCGCTTCGGGCCGAAGCCGACGCTGATCGAATGGGACAGCGATCTGCCCGACGTGGCGACGCTGCTGGCGGAAGCGGCGCGCGCCGACGCGATCGCCGCCGCCGGTTCCGACACGGAGCGCCGCCGTGCCGCTGGCTGACTTTCAGGCGCAGGTGCGCAGCGCCATCGTCGACGGCAATGCCGCTCCGCTGGCGCCGCTGCTCACCGGCTCCCGCCATCCGCTCGGACGCTTCGCGATCTACCAGCGCCACTACGCCAGCCATCTGGCGCGGACGCTGGCGGGCAAATTCCCGGCCATGGAATGGCTGGCCGGATCGCAATTCATGCTGGCGGCGGCGGGCGCCTTCATTCGCGCCCGCCCGCCAGGCGCGCCCTGCATCGCCGAATACGGCGCGGACTTTCCCGCCTCCGTCGGCAACCGCGCCGAGGCGCAGCACCTGCCCTGGCTGCGCTGGGTTGGCGAACTGGAATGGCGGCTCGGCCACGCGGCGCTGGCCATCGAGCACGCGCCGCTTGCGGCGGCATCGCTGGCGGAAATCGCGCCGGAGCGGCTGGAGCGTTGCTCGCTCGTCCTGCAACCCGGCCTGCATTATCTCGCCGCACCATGGCCGGTCGACGATCTGCTCGGCCTGTTCCTGTCGGACGATGCGCCGGACCGCTACGCACTCGACCCCGAAGATGTCTTTATCGAAGTGCGCGGCGCGCGCGGGGCCTTCTCGATGGCCCGGCTCGATGCCGGCAATTTCACATTCCGCGCCGCGCTCGCACGCGGAACCGGCATCGGCGACGCGGCGGAGCAGGCGCTCGATGCCGATCCGGGTTTCGATGCCGGTCAGGGCCTGGTCCGGCTCGTGGCCGCCGGGCTCGCGACGGCAGTCCATGATATCGAGGGGGAGACGCGACGATGACGGCTTCGACTCAAATCGCCGGTTTGCGCGGGCAGTACGTGGCCGTGCGCGACTGGCTCGCCCGCTTCCCGCTGTCGCTGCTGCAGCTCGGCATGCGCGTCGGTGTCGGCGCGGTGTTTTTCAAGTCGGGGCTGCTCAAGTACAATTCCTGGGAGTTCGCCATCAAGCTGTTCGAGGACGAGTACAAGGTGCCGCTGCTCGATCCGACGCTGGCGGCGAAGCTTGCCACCTTCAACGAGCTGACCTTCCCGGTTTTCCTGTTTGTCGGACTGGCCACCCGCCTCGCCACCCTGCCGTTGCTCGGCATGACTTTCGTCATCCAGACCTTCGTCTATCCGCATGCCTGGACCGAGCACCTGATGTGGGCGTCGATGCTGGTGTTTCTGCTGACGCGCGGACCGGGCGTCTTCTCGCTCGATTATCTGATCGAGCGGCACTTCGCCAAAGGCAATTGATGCAGGCAAAAAATGAGCGGTCCCGGGAGAGGCAGGGTCACAGCCGCACGGGACCGCCAGGGGCTTGCGCATTTTACGCAACAGGTACTGCCCCATGATAGCGCGAGGGTGTGACGGCCGGGTGACAGGCGGTGCCGCGCCTGTGGATGCTGCGCGGGTTTTTTGCCGGGAGTGACCGGCTACCGTGCCGGCGTCACGCGCAGGATGCGGCCTTCGTCGTTGTCGGTGAGCAGGAAGAGCGCGCCGTCGGGCCCCTGCGTCACGAAGCGGATGCGTTCATCGAGACCCTCGAGCAAGCGCTCCTCCCTGACGACCTTGTCACTGTCGAGGGTGAGCCGCGACACCAGCATGAATTTGAGCGCGCCGTTGAACAGGCTGCCTTTCCAGCCCGGGAACACGTCGCCGGTGTAAAACGTCATGCCGGACGGCGCGATCGACGGCGTCCAGTGCCAGACCGGACTGGCCATGCCTTCATGATGCTGCTTGCCGGTGCCGACCCGCGTGCCGCTGTAGTTGACGCCGAAGGAGACCACGGGCCAGCCATAGTTCCGGCCCTTGCGGATGATGTTGATCTCGTCGCCGCCGCGCGGCCCGTGCTCCTGCTCCCAGAGTTCACCGGTGCGCGGATTGATCGCCAGCCCTTGCGGATTGCGCAGGCCGTAGGCCCAGATCTCCGGCAGGGCGCCGGCTGTGCCGACAAAGGGATTGTCCGGCGGTGCCTTGCCGTCCGGCGTGATGCGCACGATCTTGCCGATGTGATTGTCGAGCTGCTGCGCCATCTGCGCCGGCCCGAAATGGTCGCCGAGGGTGACAAAGAGGTTGCCGTCGCTGGCCTGCACGATGCGGCAGCCGATATTGGCACTGCGCGCCGGAGGACCTTCCTGGCGGAAGATGGTTTCGACCGCGACCAGGCGCGGATCGGTGCGGTCAACCAGCCGCCTGCCCTCGACCAGCCGTGCGCGCGCGACAGCGACGCGGCCGCCGCCGCGAACCGCCTCGGCGTAACAGAAGAAGACGCGGTTGTTGGCGCGGTAGTCGTTGTCGAGGATGACATCCATGAGCCCGGCCTGGCCGCGCGCATAGACCTGCGGCACGCCGGCGAGCGGTCGCGAAAGCTTGCCGCCGCGGGTGACGATGCGCATGCGGCCGGGACGTTCGGTCACCAGCATGCCGCCGTCGGGCAGGAAGGCGAGCGACCAGGGATGCTCGAGGCCGCCGGCGACGGTTTCGACGACGAGCGGGCCGGCGGAAGAGGGAAAGGTCTGCGGCGCGGCGGATGCGGTGGCCGGCGCCAGCAGCAGGACCGTCAGCAGGATGATGCGCCGCATGATGCCTCCCTCGTTGCCGCAACAATGCGCGGCATCGTACCCGGTTCCGGCACCGTCAGGTCGGGCGATGGCTATTTCTTGGGCTTGTCGCCGGGCAGGATCGAATAGCCGCCGATGCCAATAAAAAGCATACCCAGCAGCAGGGCGATGGCGAAGACGCTGCCCTCGTTGCCGATGACGCCGTCTGCGACACTGGCGCGCGCGATGCCGACCGACAGCACGGTGGCCACCACAACGGTGGACAGCGCGAGCGCGATCGTGGCCGCCAGCTCGGCAAAAGGCACAGCTGGACGCTGGTGGCCGGGACGGCGCGTGGCGGGCAGGTGGAAGCCGAGGCTATCGAGGGGCGAACGCATGGCGATGTTCGACGTGATCATTTGCGGGTCAATTGTCGCCTGATAGGGCCGGATGCGGGCGGGGGTTCGACCCCATTGGGGCAGAGCCGGTATGGAACCGGGGCGATTTCGTGGCCATGGCTAACGAAAAGTGAACGGACCCCCCGCCCTGGCATCTCGGGGGCGCTAACGCGCGGTCTCGAGGGCGTCGGGCTGCCAGTCCATGGTGACGTGGCCCGGCTCCGCGGCGACCCGCTCCAGCCAGGTGCGCACCGCACCAAACCGCGCCAGGTCGAAATCGCATTGCCCGGCGAGGTGCGTATAGGCGTAGAGCGCGATGTCGGCGATGGTGTAGCGGTTGCCGACAAAGAAACGGCTGCCGGCGAGATGCTTCTCCATGACGCCGAGGGCGGCGTAGCCGTTCTCCATCCAGTCATCGAGGGCGTGGCGCTGCAGGTCGCGGCCGCCCTTGATCAGCGCCATCCAGAACCAGGCTGCGCCGATGTTCGGCTCCAGGCTGTGCTGCTCGAAGAACATCCACTGCAACGCCTCGGCGCGGGCGATGCGGTCCTCCGGCGCCAGCGTGGTGCCGCCGGCGACGAACCAGAGAATGGCGTTGGATTCCGCGATATAGCGGCCGGGCGCGACCTCGAGCAGCGGGATCTGCCCGTTCGGGTTCTTGGCGAGGAATTCAGGCGTGCGGCTTTCGCCCTGCAGGATGTCGACCTCGACCAGCCTGTAGGGAATCCCCAGCCGGGCCAGCGCAAGGCGGACCTTGTAGCTGTTGCCCGACCGCTGCATCGAGTAGAGCGT
>CAZUDR010000015.1:0-892 GCA_964618715.1 uncultured Undibacter sp.
GCCGCCGAGATGGAGCGCCAGGGGCTCGATCTGCCGCTCCTGATTGGTGGCGCCACCACCAGCCGCGTGCACACGGCGGTGAAGATCCATCCCAACTACCGGCGCGGACAGGCCGTCCACGTCAACGACGCCAGCCGCGCGGTCGGCGTGGCGCAGGCGCTGATGTCGGCGGATGCGAAAGCCGGCTACATTTCCGAGTTGCGCAACGAATACGCCAAGGTAGCTGCTGCACACGCGCGCGCGCAGGAAGACAAGGCGAGACTGCCGCTCTCGGCCGCCCGCACCAACGCGGTCAGGCTCGACTGGTCGGGATCGTACCGGCCGCCGGCACCCGGCTTTCTCGGCACCAGGCTGTTGCGCGATTATTCGATCGAGGAACTGATCGAATACATCGACTGGACACCCTTCTTCCAGACCTGGGAACTGTCCGGCCGCTATCCCGCCATTCTCGACGACAGAAAGGTGGGCGATGCGGCGCGCGCGCTCTACGACGACGCGCGCAGAATGCTCGACCGCATCGTCAAGGAGCGCTGGTTTGCCGCGCGTGCGGCGTTCGGCTTCTGGCCGGCCCAGTCAAAAGGCGACGACATCCTGGTCTATGGCGACGAGGCACGTGTGCAACCGATCACCACGCTGCATACGCTGCGCCAGCAGCTGTCCAAGCGCGAAGGACGCGCCAATGTCGCGCTCGCCGATTTCGTCGCACCATCCGACAGCGATCTCGACGACTACATCGGTGCCTTCGCGGTGACGGCGGGTATCGGCGAGGACGAAATCGCCGAGCGCTTCAAGAATGCGAACGACGACTACTCCGCCATCATGGTCAAGGCGCTGGCCGATCGGCTGGCCGAAGCCTTCGCGGAGCGGCTGCACCAGCGCGTGCGCAAGGAAT
>CAZUDR010000015.1:902-18531 GCA_964618715.1 uncultured Undibacter sp.
CGACCATACCGAGAAAGGCACGCTGTTCGGACTGCTCGGCGCCGAGCGCATCGGCGTCAGGCTGACGGAGAGCTTTGCCATGTGGCCGGGCGCTGCGGTCTGCGGACTCTATTTCAGTCATCCGCAGAGCTACTATTTCGGTGTCGGCAAGATCGAGCGCGATCAGGTCGAGGATTATGCGCGGCGCAAGGGCTGGAGCTTCGGAGACGCCGAACGCTGGCTCGCGCCTATCCTGAACTACGATCCGCGCCATGCGCCGAGTATCGCCGCGGCATAACAGGGTTGCCCCGAGCACGATCCATATAAATGCAAAACACCGGAGAGCTGCTGCGCTCTCCGGTGCCGTAACAGGTGTCCGGTTGCTCACCGGCAATTGGTTGGCGTCGTCGTGAATCCTGAACTCTAGAATGCCCCCAGCAAGACCGCGCCGACAAATACAAACACGGCGCATACGGCCAGCATGTTCAATCTCAAGGTCAGGTCCAAGGCAGGTGCCTCCCTTGTTGACATGGCGGCAAGCTAGCATGGTCGGCTGCGGCTCCGAAGCAGGTAGATCATCTGACAAGCGGAATTTGCGCGATTGGTCATGCGAAACCGGTATGGCGTGGTGCAACGGCTTGATCCCACAACGCAAAAAACTCACATGCGCAAGGAAGTCGCGGTGCAAACATTGTTGGCAGGCGCGGCAAGACGGCTGCAGGAGGGGTAATTCGACGCAAACCGGCGTCGTTTCATCGTCTCCGGGGCACAGCCCGAACAAATTTGCATGTGCTGTTTCGGCCGATCGCACCCTTTTACCGCTGCCTGGCCGGAATCTCCGCGAGGAGAGAACCCGCCAGATGAGAGGCGAGGCCGCCATGTGATTGTCCGCCCGGTGCGCCTCGACGGCGGCAATACGGGCGCGTCAACGAATCCTTATCCTTAACCGGTTCGCCAACGGCACCATAAAAGTCTCATTAAAGAAACTGCTCGCATTTTCGCGGGCATGACGGGTGGCGTGCGGTTTTCGATCCTCGGCGGTGTCGTGCTGCTGGCGCTTGCCGGCTGCGGGCGCGGCTTCTTTCAGGACGCCGAGCGTGCGCCGTGGCGCCGCGAGGCCGAAATCGCCTGCCTGAAATCGGGCGAGCTCAAACTGGGCGTCCGCGCGGTACGGATCGAACCGATCGGGGGTCCCGGCGTCTGCGGCGCCGATTTTCCGCTCAAGGTGACGGGGCTGGGCGAGGGCTCGGCACTCGGCTTTGCCAACGAATTGCGTCCGCCCGCGCGGATCCCCAATGCATCTTCCGGCGATCTGCCGCGCTGGCCGGTCAACCCGGTGCGGTACACGCGCCCGCCGCCGGTCGCGCCGGTACAATCCGCACCGGCCGATGGCAGGAACATGCGCTGGATGACGGGTCCGCCGGGAATTGACCGCTCGCAGATGACCGCACCGGCCAGCGGGCCGATGCCGATCACGCCACCGGACGAGGCGCCGATACTGGAAGCCCCCCGCGCCGTGGCGCCGACCTATCGGGCTCCGATAGCGCAGCCGCAAACCTGGGTGCGGCCCGATGACATTCCCGAAGACGCAACGATCCCGCCGGGCGGCAGTGCCGCGGTGCCGCGGCCCGGCATGCAGCCGCCCTACGATACGCCGGCGGACCTGCCACGCAGACCGCCGCGGCTGGGGCCCGCGCGCGGACCATACAATCTGGCCAACATTACGCCAGCGACGGTTACGCCGCCGGCGAAACTCGCCTGTCCGCTCGTCTCCGCGCTCGACCGGTGGGTCAGCGATGGTGTGCAGCCGGCAGCGATGCACTGGTTCAATTCCCCGGTCGCCGAGATCCGCCAGATCGGCTCCTATTCCTGCCGCCGCATGAACGGAGCTGGCGGACATGGCATCTCCGAGCACTCCTTCGGCAACGCGCTCGACGTCGCCGGTTTCACGCTTGCCGACGGACGCGAGATCACGGTGAAGAACGGCTGGCATGGATCGCCGGAAGAGCAGGGCTTCCTGCGCGACGTGCATCTGTATGCCTGCGAGACCTTTGTCACAGTGCTGGGCCCCGGCTACAACGCGGCCCATTACAACCATTTTCATGTAGATCTCATGCGGCGGCCGAACGGACGCCGTCCCTGCCGGCCGGCGGCAATCCGCGGCGAGATCGTCGCCGCCAGGGTGCGCGCGCGTTACGCGAGCAAGCAGGGCGCACCGCGTCATACCGGATCGATTGGCGCGATCGCGAAAGCGGCGAAAGCCGGTCTGCTGGAAGCCATCGCCGGCGAGGACGGCTATGTACCCGACGACGATACTACCGGTTCGATTGATGCGGCGCCGGTCGCGCGGCAGCCGGCGGGTCGCGTCAGTCCGGGTGGTCGCTCCGACGGCGGTCAGGCCGCGGCCTACTAGCCGCAACTGCTCTCACACCGCTGTCTGCAGCAGCATTGCGGCGAACAGGATGAGACCGGCGTCGCGGTTCGACTTGAACAGCTTGAGCAGGTGGGCGGGGTCGTTGACGTCGAGTTGTCTGACCTGCCAGGCCAGATGCGCCGCGAACCCGACGAGCCCGGCCAGGAAAATCAGGCCGCCACCGGCCATGAAGCCCGCAATACCGATCAGCGCCACGGCCGCGGCGTAGAACGCCGTCAGCATCGGCGTCGTGCTCTGCTGAAACAGCAGCGCCGTCGACTTGAGGCCGATGAGCAGGTCGTCTTCACGGTCCTGGTGCGCGTAAATGGTGTCGTAGCCGATGACCCAGCAGATCGATCCGGCGTAAAGCACAATGGCCGGCCAATCGAGGCGGCCGAAGGCGGCCGGCCAGCCCATCAGCGCGCCCCACGAGAAGGCAAGACCGAGCACAATCTGCGGCCAGTATGTGATGCGCTTCATGAACGGATAGATCGCCACCACGAGCAGCGAGGCGAAGCCCGTCATGACAGTGAAGCTGTTGAACTGGAGCAGGACGGCGAGGCCGACGAGCGCCTGCAACAGCATGAACGCGGTGGCCTGTGCGATGGTCACTTGGCGTGACGGGATCGGGCGAGACCGCGTCCGTTCGACGAGACCGTCGAGATTGCGGTCGACAAGGTCATTCCACGTACAGCCGGCTCCCCGCATCGCAAATGCGCCGATGAAAAACAGCGCGATGTGCCAAAGGCTGGGGAACTGGGCGGCATGCATTCCGGCAAGGCCGACCGACCACCAGCAGGGCATCAGCAGCAGCCAGGAACCGATCGGACGGTCGAGGCGGGCAAGGCGCAGATAGGGACGGGTACGCGGCGGGGCCAGGCCATCGACCCAGTTGCCGGTGGCGTCGGCAACGCGTCCGGCGCTGCCGCTCATTGCTGGCCGAGCGGCGTGCCGGTCAGGGTGTCGAATGTACCGTGGCCGCGCTTGATGTTGCCGGCATTTGGAACGTTGGTGCCGAGCGCGTCACTCAGGCTGGGTCCGCGCGGAGGCGGCGGCGCGGCGGCGACCTTGCAGATCCTGCTGCGTGTCTGACTGGTCTGGGCGTGCGACTTTTTCATCTGGTCGATGACCTGTTCGGGGATGCCGCACCAGGTCTGGTTCTCGACAGCGTACTTGATCAGCTTCGCTTCAGCGGAGGCAAACGACCTGAACAGCTGGCAGGCGGCCTGCGGACTCGGTTTCTGCGCGGCCTTGCCGGCAGCTTCGATTTTTTTGGCCTTGCTGGCGGCCTCCTCGCGCAGCACAACGAACTGCTTGATACACGGCGGCGGCTCCTGCTGCTGTTGCGGCTGCTGGAACTGCTGTTGCGGTTGCCGGAACTGCTGTTGCGGCATTGTCTGCAGTTGTTGCTGGGGCGCGGGGAAGGGCGTCTGCCCGGCCGGCGGAAACGGTGTTTCTCCAGCCGGCGGAAACGGTGTCTGCGCCGCCACGGGCCCGACCGCCCACGGCGCGACCAACGCGGCGATGAACAATGCCCGGCGCAAGTTCATGGCGAAATCCCTCGAAATCCTGCTGGTTCCCGTGTGCAGTATAATCCAAACCGTCGGCCCACGGCGCGCTTATAACAAGCCGCCGAATGCGTCGGGAAGGCGGCAAATCGGGCAAAATCGACACGCCCCTCGCGCCGGCCGTTCGGCTGGCGTAAACCCGCCGCAAACTGCCAAGAGTCCTTTGCCCCATGGCGCACTACGATTTCCGGACCCCTCGCATTTACCTTGATGCGCCGCTTGCCGCCGGCACGGAGGCCCGGCTGGACCGCAACCAGGCCAATCACATTGTTAATGTTCTGCGGCGCCGAAGCGGCGATGCAGTGCTTTTGTTCAACGGTCGTGATGGTGAATGGAAGGCGCATCTCGCCGCAGTCGGCAAGCGGGCGGTGACTGCCATGGTGGAGGCGCGCACGCGGGAGCAGCCGCGCCCTCGCGATCTGCACTTTCTGTTCGCGCCGCTCAAGCACGCGCGGCTCGACTACCTGGTGCAGAAGGCAGTGGAAATGGGTGCCTCACACCTGCGCCCGGTGATCACGCGCCACACCCAGGTGGCGCGGGTCAATCTGGAGCGTATGCGCGCCAATGTAATCGAAGCGGCCCAGCAATGTGGTGTGCTGAATCTGCCAGCAGTTGCCGAACCGGTGGCATTCGACCGCATGATGGCGGGGATCGGCGACGAACGACTGCTGGTGTTCTGCGACGAAGAGGCGGACGTGAATGATCCGGTCGCCACGCTGGTTGCGCAGCGGCCGCCGGTCAGCGCCCTGCTGCCGGCCGATGCGGTACCGACGGGCCTCGCACTGGCTGTCCTGACAGGTCCCGAAGGTGGCTTCACCGAAGAGGAACGCGCCGACTTGCTCAAACGCACAAACGTGGCGCGGTTGACGCTGGGCCCCCGCATCCTGCGCGCGGCTACAGCGGCGGTGGCAGCATTGGCGCTGGTGCAGGCTGTGCTCGGAGACTGGCGCGACGGCAGCTAGACAGGATCGAAACTGCAGCGAAGATGCTGGCGCAAAGGCCAGCATCGTCGCCGCGGACGCCTACAAACGCCACGAACACTACCCCTCCGGCGTCGGGCGATTGTCATTTGGCTGCATGCACTTACACCATCCAGCAGTGGCCCGATTCGCCGCGGCGATAATGCAGCGCCGCAAGCCGAGACTCGAGTCCGGGAGCAGGTAATCCTGTGAATCATGCCGATCCGGCCGGGAAAAACCTGTGATAAAGTTGTTGCCGCCTTACGGGGAGTTCAGTGATGTCACGCGTTCCTGCCTGCCTACGGTCCTTCATGCTTGCCGCCGTACTGGGCCTTGCCGCGGCCAATTCCGCCTCGGCGGCGGGCTGGCTGGAGAAGTCGATTTATATGTGGGGTCCCCGCTATGACGGGGTGCTGCCGGCTTGCGAAGCGGGCCTTGGCACCATCGCTTCGCAGTTTGCCCAGAAGGAGGGACGCTTCTGGAACTCGTCGCTCCAGATCGTTGGCTTTGAGCGGGTCCGCGAGATTTCCTACAGCCCGTGGGCGCCGAACACGATTCCACGCCGCTATTGCCGCGCAGTGGCGCTGGTAAGCGACCAGCGCAAACACACCGTCTACTACTGGATCGGCGAGGACACCGGCTTTGTGGGAGCCAGCTGGGGCGTCCGCTGGTGCGTTGTCGGCCTCGATCGCAACTGGGCGTACAACCCGGCGTGCAAGATGGCACGTCCCTGAATAGTTGTACCTGAAAAGTTTTCAATTTGTTCTTGTATTGTTCCGAAGATTGGGGTACCCTGATAGGAACTCTTGCGCTGGATCAATTTCCGGTTTGTTCCGGATCTCAACCAGTTGCCATCCGCAAGTTGCTTCCGGTTCTGTCATCAGGGGCGTCTCATGATCAGTGATTGCGTCCGCCGTACGGCCCGCACCGCGGCTTTTGCCCTTACCATCGCCTTCGTGTTGTTCAGCCTGGCGTCGGCTCAGGAACCGGCCAGTGACGGCACCGCGACCACTGCCGCCAACACCGCAATCACCACCGGCAAGGACCAGGCGGATGCGCCGGGCCGCTTCGATTATTACGTTCTGGCGCTGACCTGGTCGCCGTCCTATTGCGCCCGGGCCAGGGAGCGCGCGCCGAGCCGCGCGCCGCAGCCGCAATGCGCGGGCCGGCCATTCGCTTTCGTCGTGCACGGACTGTGGCCGCAATACGAGCGGGGCTTTCCCTCCTATTGCCAGCGCCCGGCGCCGCGCATTTCGCGCGCAGCCATCGACGGGATGCTCGACCTGATGCCGAGCCCGAATCTTGTCATTCATGAATGGCGCCGCCACGGCACCTGCTCGGGCCTCGATGCGCAGGGCTATTTTGCGGCTGTCCGCAAGGCGCGCGCGGCGGTGACCATCCCGCCCGATTACCGGTCTCTCGCCGTCCCGCTCACGGTATCGCCGGCGAGCGTCGCCGAAGCCTTTATCCGGGCCAATCCCGGATTGTCGCATGCCGCATTCGCTGTTTCCTGCGACCGAAAGCGGTTGACGGAGGTACGCGTGTGCCTGACCAAGGATTTCGCGTTCCGCGCGTGTACCGAGATCACGCGGCGCGCCTGCCGGCGTGACAAGATTGCGATGCCGGCTGTGCGAGGCGGCTGAAATTTCGCGACTTTCCCGGCGGGTTTCACCGCGGCGCCTGAGTGCGCAGTTGCATTAAGCGGGCGCTAAGGTTGCCCGCGAACGCCACCGGAATACCCCCGAGTCGTCGAGCATTCGCGCAAGACTGTCCTCAGCGATGTCCGCAATCTTGCCGGCGCGCCGACGCTGGGGGAGAGCGTCCATGAAACTGGTCAGGGACTATCTGGGTTTTGCTGTCTGGTTTGCCGGCATCGGCTATATCGCGCTGTGGCCGCTGGCGGAGGGCGTGAACGGTGTCCCCTTTGGCGGTTTGTACGTCTGTCGCGCCGGCATCCTGTCTTTCCTCTGCGACTTCGATCCTCCGCTGACACTGCCACCGGCCCTGCATGTGCTCGGCGCGCTGTCGGCGACCGTCGTGATCGGTCAACTCGCCTACCGCATGCTGCGTCGCCTGCGGCGTCCCGCCGGAACCGGCACCGTCGCACCTCATCTGTATATGCCGGCGGCGATTGACCCGAGAGCCAGGCGGTCGACGCTGCGCGTCCCGCGCCAAGTCAAGCCGCGCAGTCAATTCGGTCTGCGACGGTCGATGCCCTAGTTGTGGCATAAGCACGTCGATGGCAGCCAGCTGCGGCCGGTGCGCCGGGCACATTGCTCGCGGAGTCATTTCGTGAACTATCGCCACGCTTTTCATGCCGGCAGTTTCGCTGACGTGGTCAAGCATGCGGTACTGGCCCGTGTTCTGCATTACCTGCGCCAGAAGCCGGCCGCCTTCCGCGTGATCGATACCCATGCCGGCGCCGGGGTCTACGATCTCACAGGCAGCGAGGCGAGCCGCTCGGGCGAATGGCACGACGGCATCGGGAAACTGCTGGCCACGCCGCTGCCAGTGCCGGCCGCGGCGCTGCTCGCACCCTATCTGGAGGTGGTCGGAGCGCTCAACGAACCGGGCCGGATCACAGTCTATCCCGGCTCGCCGGCGATCGCGCGCGCCTGGCTGCGACCGCAGGACCGGCTGATCGCCTGCGAGCTCGAGCCGCGTGCGGCCGAAGCGCTTGCGCGCAACATGCGCGGCGATCCGCGGATCAGGACGCTGACGATCGACGGCTGGACTGCGCTGCCTGCATGCGTGCCGCCGAAGGAAAGGCGCGGCCTGGTGCTGGTCGATCCGCCGTTTGAGGAAGAGCGCGATTTTGTCCGCCTCGGCCGCGGTCTCGCTGCAGCGCATCGTAAGTGGGCGACCGGTATCTACCTCCTCTGGTATCCGATCAAGGGTCGTCGCACGCCGGATGCGCTGGCCAAGCAGCTGCGCCGGCTGGGCATCGGCAAGGTGCTGCGGGCTGAACTCACCATTGCGCCGCTTGGCGATCCTGACCGGCTCAATGGCTGCGGTCTGATCCTGGTGAACCCGCCCTGGACGCTGGAAGACGAGCTTTCTGTGCTGCTTCCAGTCCTGGCAGAACGCCTCGGCGTCGCCGGCAAGGATCGCAATCGGGGCGACTTCCGCCTCGACTGGCTGGCCCCTGAGCGGCCGGCTCCCGTCCGGTGACACCTTGGCCTCTTTCCAGCGCCGCGCACTTGGTGTCTAGTTCCATCCACTGGCAATGACGTTCCGCCTCCGGTTGGGGGGCCCGGCGGAGTGACCTTGGGCCATTTGCGTCCGTCGCTTTCCCCGAATGCGAATGTCAAGCCGAGCCGCCGTGCGTGGGGCCGGCGGGGGACGGTGCGGGGAGAGGAGTTTTCCCGATGGCGCAAACCGGTGTCGTGAAGTTCTTCAATACGGAACGCGGCTACGGCTTCATCAAGCCCGATGACGGGGGTCGCGATGTCTTCGTCCACATCACCGCGGTTGAGCAGGCCGGGCTGAAGGGCCTGAACGAGGGGCAGCGCATCTCTTTCGATGTCGAGCCCGACAAGAAAGGCAAGGGTCCGAAAGCGGTGAACCTGGTCATCACCGGCTGAGCACGCGACCGCGACCGCGACCATCAGACGGCGACGCCCTGCCGCCGGGGACAGAATTCTTTTCCTCATGATCCTGCGCTTTTCGCCAGCCTCACCCTTCGCCCGCAAGGTGCGCATTGCCGCCAGCGTTCTCGGTGTCGCGGACAGGATCGAGTTGCGTGAGACCGATCTCAACGATCCCTCCGACCTGATCCGGGTGCAGAACCCGCTGGGCAAGATCCCGGTGCTCGTGCTCGACGACGGCACGGTCTACTACGACTCGCGTGTGATCCTCGAATATCTCGATCATCTGGCCGGCGGCGGACGCATCATTCCGTCCGACGCGCCGGCACGGTTTGCCGCTCTCCGGATGCAGTCGCTGTGCGACGGCATGCTCGATGCCGGCGTGCTCATTGTCTACGAGAGCCGGTACCGTCCGGACGACAAACGCGTCGATACCTGGGTCGAACGTCAGAGCGACAAGATCGCACGCGGCCTTGCCGCGCTGGAGCAGGCGCCACCGCCGCTCGATCCGGTGCCGCATGTCGGGCAGATCGCGCTGGCCTGCGTGCTGGGCTATGGCGATCTTCGCTTCGGCGCTCACTGGCGCAAGGACCATCCGCGACTGGTCGCCTGGCACGATGCGTTCGCGGCTCAGGTGCCTGCCTTCGCGGAGACCAGGGTCGAGGCCTGACCGGTCGCTGGGGGTACACGCAAAAACCCCGGAGCACGGCCCGGGGTTTTCGATGTCTGTGCGTCGCTCCGATCAGAACCTGTAGTTCACGCCGCCGCGCACAATGTGGCTCTTGAACTCGGCATCGGAGCCGAACACGGTGCCACCGCTGCCGAGATCGACGTACAGATATTCAATCTTGGCGGTCCAGGGACCGTCCAGCGCGGCTTCGATACCGCCACCGACCGTCCATCCCGCCTTGGTGTCGCGTGCGCCGCCGATGCCGGCGATGTTGTTCTCGATGTCGCCGATGGCGAGGCCGCCGGTGACGTAGGGCATGAAGCGGTCAAACGAATATCCCAGGCGGCCGCGAACGGTGCTCAGCCAGTTGTTGCGGGTCTCGCAGGTCGTGCCGCCGCACAAGGTGCTGCCCTTGATGCCGCTCCAGTCGATGTCGCCTTCCGCACCGAACACGGCCTGGCCGACCTGGTAGTTGTAGCCGAGCGTACCGCCGACCAGACCGCCGGACAGGTCAAACGACCCCGTATTGAACGGTGCGGAGAAGCGCGACTCGCCCCACCCGTAGCCGCCGTTGATACCTATGTAGGCACCGGTCCAGCTGTAAACCGGTGCGGCGACGACCGGCGGCGGCGCCGGCGCGCGCCGCGGAATGTCGGCCGCCGATGCCGCGACCGTGCCGACGACGACAAGTCCGACGCTTGCGAGCAAAAACTGTTTCATGACGCACCTCGCTGTACTGAACCGGACGGCAAGATGCGCCGTCCCCCGATTGCCGGCTCAACGCCTCGGCAGAGGTCCGGTTCCTCGCAAACAACGGTGGCGCTAAACGAACGATAAATCGGCAACACCAAGGAACCTGTTGCCGCATTGTTGCCGTATCCCCTGGTGCACGAAAAAAGCCCCGGAATTGCGGGTTCCGGGGCTCTTGTCGCGCGATTCGTGCGGTCAGAATCGAAAGTTGAGGCCGCCGCGGACCAGGTTGGCGTTCAGGTCCACATTGGTGGACGTCGCGCAATTCCCGGCCGCACAACTGGTATCGCCGAGATCGGCATAGAGATACTCGAGCTTTGCGGTCCACTGCCTGCTGAGCGCGAATTCTGCGCCACCGCCGATCGTCCAGCCGACGCGGGTTTCGGTGTTGCCGGCAAATGCCGTCGGCGAAGCCTGAACGTCGCCGAACACGGCGCCCCCGGTGACATAGGGCAAGATGCGGTCGAACGCATATCCGATCCGGCCACGCGTCGTCGCCAGCCATGAATTGCTCGTTTCGCAGCTGGTGGTACAGGGGGCGAGCGCCGTGCTGCCCGCCATGCTGCTCCAGTCAAGGTCGCCTTCCAGGCCGAACACGACAGGCCCGGTCTGCCAGTTGTAGCCGGCCGTTCCGCCAATCACGGCGCCGGACACGTCGGCGCTGCTGGTGCCGGTGAACGCGCTCCACTCCGAACTGCCCCAGCCGCCGCCGCCATTGATGCCGATGTAGAAGCCGGTCCAGTTGTACAACTGCGGCGCATAGACCGGCGCCTTGGTCGGCATCTGCTGCTGGCGCGGCAGATCGGCCGCACTGGCGGTCGCTGCCGCGATCACCATGGCGAGCGTGGCGATGCTCGCCGTTAAAACGCGCTTCATTTCACAAACCTCCGTAGCAAACCGCCACCCCAGGAGGCCGGCAAGTTATCCCGAATTGCCTTTGCGTCTAGTGTGAAATCGCAACACAGCTCAATAAGTTATCGTGGAACCGCGTCGTAATTCAGTCGATGAATTGCCGCGATTGTGCCGCGAAGATTCCCTGTTTCAGGGGCGCCACGGTGACCAGACACTTGCGTCCGTCGTGCGTCGTCCGGAAACCGGCGTGATGATGTCGCCGCATACGAAAGCCCCGGGCGCGAGGCCCGGGGCTATCAAAGCCACGTTCGACCGGTGCTGCTCAGAAATGGTAGTTGACGCCGACGCGGAGGAGGTTCGAGTCGAGGCCGTTGCTGGTGCCGGTCAGCGCGTAACTGCTGCTGCCGAGATCCATGTAAAGATATTCGAGCCTGGCGGACCAGTTTGGATTGAAACCAACCTCCACTCCGGCGCCGCCGGTCCATCCGACTTCAGTATTGGTCTCGTCGAGACCGCCAACAGTCGCCGTGAGATTGCCGTAGGCGAGGCCGACCGTGCCGTAGACCAGGATGTTGTTGAACGCATAGCCGAGCCGGCCGCGCACGGTTCCGAACCACGGATTGGAGAACTTCCACGCGGCGAAGGTGTGATCCGCGCTCGACAGCTGGATATCCGTCTCACCGCCGAACACCCACTGGCCATTTTGCCAATTATAGCCGATCTGGCCTCCGCCGGCGACGCCACCCGGAAAATTGGGGCTGTTGGTCACCTCGCTCCACTGGCCACCGAGGTTCACGCCGGCATAGAAGCCGGCCCAGCTGTAAATGGGCGAGGGAGCGGGTGCCGGGGAATAGTAGGGCGACGGGCCGCGCGGGAGGTCGGCGGCAACTGCTGCGCCGGATAGAACCGTCGCAGTTGCCAGAGTTGCGGCTACCATCGATTTCTTCATCACACCCTCCACTAATCCGCGGGAAACAGCACATCCGCGGCACTCACGCGTCTCGCTCTCGCGCCGCTTTTCGGCGGTTCGTCGCGCGAAACCGGTGCGCAAAGTTGGAGCAGCGGCGTCCCGCGACGGGCGAAAGTTCGACAATTTCGTGGAGGATTTATCGAGCATTTTAAGTTAAGCGGTTGTGAATCGGTAAGCAAAAGGCATCGGTTATCCCTAAAGAACCGTTATTTCGCGGTTCCGGCGGAGTGCAGGCCCGGGTTGGTTCCATGGCCCAAAAACGGCAGCAGATGGCGTCGCGGACGGCGCTGATTACCGGCGGCGCCCGCCGCATCGGCGCGGCCATCGCGCGCGCGCTGGTTCGCGAGGGCTATGCGGTCGTGCTGCATGCCAACCGTTCGCGGGACGAAGCCGAGCGGCTGGCCCGTGAGATCAATGACGGTGGCGGGCGCGCGGGTGTGGTGCTCGCCGACCTTGCCGATGAACACGCGGTCGCCGGCCTGGTCCCCGCCGCAGCCGCCTTCGGCACGCTCTCGCTGCTGGTCAACAATGCCGGCGAGTTCGAGCCAGACGACATTTCGACGCTTGAGCGTTTGCGCTTCGAGCGCACTGTCGCCGTCAACCTCACGGCGCCGCTGTTCCTGACACAGGCCTTCGCAGCCCAGGCGCCCGACGGCGCCTCGGTCGTCAACGTGGTCGACCAACGCGTGCTGAGACCCACGCCGCGCTTCTTCTCCTATTCCCTCACCAAGAGCGCGCTGCATTCCGCCACGACCACATTGGCGCAGGCGCTGGCGCCGCGGCTCCGCGTGAATGCGGTGGCGCCCGGGCCGACGCTGCCGAGCCCGCGCCAGTCGGAGGCCGACTTCGCGGCGCAGGCGGCCGCGCTGCCCTTGCAACGAGGCCCGGGTCCGGACGACGTGGCCGCTGCGGTGGTCTATCTTGCCGGAGCGACGAGCGTGACCGGCGTTACCGTCGCGGTGGACGGCGGCCAGCACCTGGCCTGGCGCACGCCGGACAGCGACCTGGCGGAATAGCGCGCGGCACATCTGATATCTATCTGTTTGCCATGAACGGCGCGAAAAAAGACATCGATCCGGAAAGCGATCTGCCCGACGAAGACGAGGAACAGGCGTTGCCGGAGATCGAGGCGGACGAGGCTGCGGCCGGCACGCTCGCCGCCGGCCGCGCCGCGATCGCGCGCTTTGCCAGGTTGGCGCCGCCGGCACCCGGCGTCTACCGCATGGTCGACGTCCAGGGAAACGTCCTCTATGTCGGCAAGGCCAAGAACATCAGAAAACGCGTCACCAATTATGCACGACCGACGGCCTACGACGCGCGCATCGCGCGCATGATCGCGAGCACCGTTTCGCTCGAATTCGTTACCACCAAGACCGAGACCGAAGCGCTGCTGCTGGAAGCCAACCTGATCAAGCGGCTCCGCCCGCGCTTCAACGTGCTGTTGCGGGACGACAAGTCGTTTCCCTACATCCTGATCACATCCGATCACTGGGCACCGCAGATCCTCAAGCATCGCGGTGCGCGTACGCGGCCCGGGCATTACTATGGACCGTTTGCGTCGGCCGGCGCGGTCAACCGGACCATCAATGCATTGCAGCGCGCCTTCCTGCTGCGCTCCTGCTCGGATTCGTTTTTTGAATCACGCAGCCGACCCTGCCTGCTTTACCAGATCAAGCGCTGTTCGGCGCCGTGCACCGGCGAGATCGATTATGCCGGCTACACCGGACTCGTGCGCGAGGCCAATACGTTTCTCTCCGGCCGCAGCCAGTCGGTGCAGAGGGAATTGGCGAACGCAATGGACATGGCGTCGGAATCTCTGGATTTCGAGCACGCCGCAGTCTATCGCGACCGGTTGTCGGCGCTTTCTGCGATCCAGTCGCACCAGGGCATCAACCCGCGCTCGATCGAGGAGGCCGACGTGTTCGCCGTGCATCAGGGTGGGGGCTATAACTGTGTCGAGGTCTTCTTTTTCCGCACCGGGCAGAACTTGGGCAACCGCGCCTATTTCCCCAAGGCCGATCGTACGCTCGGGCCGGGTGAGGTGCTGAGCGCCTTCATCGCCCAGTTCTACGATGACAAGCCGCCGCCCGGACTGATTCTCGTCTCCCACGATTTCGAGGAGCGTCCGCTGCTCGGCGAGGCCCTCGGCACCAGGGCGGACAGGAGGATCGAGGTGTCGGCGCCACAGCGCGGCGAACGCAAGGAACTGGTGACACACGCGCTGGCCAATGCGCGTGAAGCACTCGGCCGCAAGCTTGCCGACACATCATCGCAGCAGAAATTGTTCAATGCGCTGACCGAGACTTTCGGGCTGGCGCATGTCCCGCGCCGCATCGAGGTCTATGACAACAGTCACATCGCCGGCAGCAATCCGGTCGGGGCCATGGTCGTCGCCGGCCCCGAGGGTCTGCGCAAGAACCAGTATCGCAAATTCAACATCCGCTCGGAAAATCTCGCACCGGGAGACGACTACGGCATGTTGCGCGAGGTCCTGCAGCGGCGATTCAAGCGGCTGCTGGCAGACGGGCCGCGACCGTCACCTGCGGACACGCCGGCCGCAACGCAGGACGGCGAGGGCGTTGACGAGGAGCAACCCTGGCCCGACCTCCTGCTCATCGACGGGGGCCAGGGGCAGCTTGCCGCCGCGCAGGCGACGCTCGCGGCAATGGGCGTGACCGACGTTCCGCTCATCGCCATAGCCAAGGGACCGGACCGCGACGCCGGCCGCGAAACTTTCTTCATGGCGGGCCGCAGCCCATTCAAATTGCCGCCGCGCGACCCGTTGCTTTATTTCATCGAACGGCTGCGCGACGAGGCCCACCGCTTCGCCGTGGGATCCCACCGCACGCGGCGCAAGAAAGACATCCGCGAAGCGGGCCTGCAGGAAATTCCGGGCGTCGGTCCCACGCGCAAACGTGCACTGCTGCGGCACTTCGGCACTGTGAAAGCGATCGAGCGGGCAAGCCTGCCGGATCTTGCGCAGGTGCGCGGAATCAGTGCGGAGACGGCACGAAAGATATATGAGTTCTTCCACGAACAGCCGAGTCACTAGACAGGGTACGATATGATCATTCAACGGCAGCAAGACGTCACGCCGGCCGTCCTCGAGGCCTATGAGAACATCGAGGACCCGCGGCTGCGGGAGATCATTGCCGCCCTTGTGAAGCACCTGCATGCTTTTGCCCGCGAGGTCCACCTGACCGAGGAAGAATTCGAAAAGGCAACGCAGTATATCGCGCGGCTCGGGCAAATGACCGACGAGAAGCACAACGAGGTCGTGCTGATGTCAGGCACGCTCGGATTCTCCTCGCTGATCTGCCTGCTCAACAATGGCAACATGGGGCAGACGGAAACCACAGCCAATCTGCTTGGTCCGTTCTGGCGTATGAACTCGCCGCGCACGGAGAACGGCGGCTCCATCGTGCGTTCACCGACGCCGGGGCCGGCCCTGTTCGTCAATTGCCGGGTCAAGGACCAGAACGGCAATCCGATCGTGGGCGCCGAGGTCGATGTCTGGCATTCCTCCCCGGAAGGATTCTACGAGCAGCAGGACCCGAATCAGGCGGACATGAACCTGCGCGGCACGTTCAAAACCGACAAGGACGGCCATTTCGGTTTTCGCAGCGTGAAGCCGGCCGGCTATCCGATTCCGGTCGACGGGCCGGTCGGCGACCTTGTGCGGGCCGCCAGGCGGCATAACATCCGGCCGGCGCACCTGCACTTCCTTATCTTCAAGGAAGGCTTCAAGACCCTCATCTCGCAGATCTACGTCAACGATGACGACAAGCTGGAAACTGACGTCCAGTTCGGCGTGACCCGGGCCCTGATCGGCAACTATGTGCGTCACGATGGCCCGGCGCCGGCCGACGACGTGAAGGGCGAGTGGTATTCGCTGGACCAGACATTCGTCATGGAACCGGGCAAGAGCCGGCTGCCCAAGCCGCCGATCCAGTAGCGCTGCATTGCGGCAGTTGACCTCAACCAGGCAGGGGTGTTCCTTGTCGCCGATGAACGCCATCAGCTCCAGGCCGCTGCCGGCACGTCCGTTCGCGCTGCCGAATCTGCTGACTTATGCCCGGATCGCCGCCGTGCCGGCGGTGGTGGGATTGCTGTTTTGGCAGAGCATCATGGGCGGCGGCCTGTGGCTGCGCGGGGTGGCGCTGGCGGTCTTCATCGCCGCCGGGGTTACCGATTTCCTCGACGGCTATTTTGCCCGTGTCTGGGGCCAGCAGTCCTCGCTTGGCCGCATGCTTGATCCGATCGCCGACAAGCTGCTGGTCGCCTCCTGTCTGCTCATGCTGGCAGCGGAAGAGACCATCCGCGGCTGGTCGCTGCTCGCGGCCGTCATCATCCTTTGCCGCGAAATTCTGGTGTCGGGCCTGCGCGAACACCTGGCCGAATTGCGGGTCAGCGTGCCGGTGACGCGTCTGGCCAAATGGAAGACCATCGTCCAGATGGTGGCGGTCGGCTTTCTCATTGCCGGTCCGGCCGGCGACCAGATCGTCCCGGGGGTCACAAAGATCGGAATCATCCTGATCTGGGCGTCGGCCATCCTGACGCTTTATACGGGCTGGGACTACATGCGCGCCGGTCTGCGCTACATGATCGACGAGTAGCGTCATGAAAGTTCGTTACTTCGCCTGGGTTCGCGAGCGAATCGGCAAGCCGGAGGAGGAGATCGACGTGCCGCCCGGCGTCGGGACGGTCGGGGAGCTCATCGGGTGGCTGTCGGGCCGCGGCGAGGAGTACGCCTATGCCTTCGAGAATCCAAAAGTGATCCGGGCTGCGATCGATCGTGCCCATGTCCGCCCGGATACCCCGATCAAGGGGGCCGGGGAGATCGCCTTCTTCCCGCCGATGACCGGCGGGTAGCCTCTCCCGCACGGGTCCGCGGCGGGCTACATTAGTAGCCATGACGGCAACCACTGTCCGCATCCAGAGCGAACCGTTCGATGCCGCTGCCGAAGCGGCGAAGCTTGCGCGCGGCCGCACCGATACCGGAGCGGTGGTGACTTTCACCGGAATTTGCCGCGGCGACGAGGCAGGCGAGCCGATTGCAGCCCTGAACCTCGAACATTATCCGGGCATGGCGGAAGCAGAGATCGAGCGGCATGCCGCCGAGGCCTGCGCGCGCTGGCCGCTGACCGGAGTTACAGTACTGCACCGCCACGGCCGTATCGCGCCGGGCGAGGATATTGTGCTGGTGGTGACAGCGTCCTCGCACCGCGATGCCGCCTTTGCGGCGGCCGAATTCCTCATGGACTATCTGAAGACGCGCGCGCCGTTCTGGAAGCAGGTTGAAAAGGCAGGCTTGAAGACGTGGGTCGAAGCGAAGTCGACGGACGATGCCGCCGCCGCGCGGTGGGCGCGTGAAGACCAGGCGGCGGAGTGACGGCAAGGAGCGGAACTCATGATCCGCGCAGTATTCACTAGCCTGGTGGTGCTGGCGCTCGGCGTTGTCGAGGTGCCGGCTGCCTCGGTGGCGTACTACACGGTGCCGTCCGGAGCACATCCGCATGACGTGGCGCCTGCGCCGGATGGCACCGTCTGGTATACGGCGCAGCATCAGGGCGCGCTGGGTATTCTCGATCCCAAGACCGGCAAGGTTGTGCAGATTGCGCTGGGCCGCGATGCCGCGCCACACGGCGTCATCGTCGGCCCCGACCGAGCCGCCTGGATCACCGAGGGCGGGCAGAACGCGATCGCACGTGTCGATCCGGCGACCAGGGCGGTAAAGCTGTTCCCGCTGCCCGAGGGCTTTGCCAACGCGAATCTCAATACGGCGACTTTCGATCGCAAGGGCATCCTCTGGTTCACCGGACAGAACGGCGTCTACGGCCGTGTCGATCCGGCAACCGGCAAGGTGGATGCGTGGAAGTCG
>CAZUDR010000016.1:0-17686 GCA_964618715.1 uncultured Undibacter sp.
AGCCGGCGCCAGAGATTGCGGTGGAACCGACGTTGAGTTCGCGAAGCTGCTGCACGACCGCAAGATAGGCCAACAGGCAGCGGGTCTTCCTCGATTGGGGCAATGGCAAGGGTTGCCCGTCGCGACGGACGGCGAGCTCCCCGATCACCCGAATGTCAATGTTACCTGACCGAGCCGGTCCGGCCGCCTGCTGCAAGCGCATACCGTGTCCGCCACTGCGTACAATATTGAGCAATTCAGGGCGCCAAGGGAAGCCGGCATATGGCGGCAGGGGTACCGCGGGGAGCCCGGCCGCCGGAAACTCGCTCAGGCCGGTGACCTTCACCGGCATCAGGCCGCCGCCCGGGATGCGCCTGCCAGATGCATGGAGATATGAAGCGCAAGCTCCTCCGCGTCAGGGCCAACGCCGTCGATGAAGCTGGACTTGCGGCGCCGCAGGAAGCGGAGACCGAGGACGTAGAGGCCGGGTGATGGCGTCACGCCGCCGCGATGAACAATCTCCCCCTCCGCATCGAACACCGGAACGTCGAGCCACGAATAGTCACGCCGGTACCCGGTGGCCCACACGACGGTGCGGATGTCCGAACGGCCCAAATCAAGCCGCAGCGCCGGCTGGTCGAGCACGGCTGGCGTCCGCGGCTCCGGCGCTCCCGCAATACGGGTCAGGCCATGCCCGGCGATGAAGCCGTCAATGCCCGCCAGAAGCCGCGACAGTTTCTGTTCGGCGTTGCCCGTGGACTCGGCGAGGTCGCCCGCCAGAAAGACCCTGTCGCCGTCGATCCGCTCCAGCCGACCGGCCAGGCGTACGCCCCTGGCGCGCAGCCCGGGCAGATCGATGGTGCGTCCGCCGGCACTTCCGACAAGCTGCAACGAAGGCTGGCCGCGGGCCCGCTCCAGGTCGGGTACGGCGTCTGCGCGTTCGTCAAGTATTCCGGCCAGGTCCAGCCAGGTCATGATGTCGTGCCCGCGGTAGCGGCGCGGCAGTCGCGTGTGCCGCCCGACGGCCAGTGTCACGGGACGTCCCGACGCGTGAATCTCGTCAGCCAGCTGAACGCCGGATGCCGAAGCGCCGACGACAAGCACGCCTCCGGCGGGCAACATATGCGGGTTCTGGTATCGGGACGGTGTGACCTGCGCTATCTGCGGCGGCAGCCGGCGCGACATTGGTGGAATCCGCGGATGCTGGCATGCGCCGGTGGCAACAATCACCGAGCGGGCCTGCCAATCTCCGCTGCCGGTGACGACGCGATATGCGCCATCGGCGCGCCGCACGGAATGGACTGCCGTATCTTCCAGGACCGGCGCGGCGAAGGAGCCGGCATAGTCGCTCAGATAATCGACCAGTTCGCGCCGGCGCATGAAGCCATCCGGCTCGGAGCCGGCATAGCTCCAACCGGGCAACCGGCTCATCCAGTTGGGCGTCAGGAGACGCAGCGAATCCCAAGTCGCGCTGCGCCAGCGCTCGGCAATGCGTCCGCGCTCGAGCACGACGTGATCGATGCCCTGCCGTGTCAGGCAATAGCTCATCGACAGGCCGGCCTGCCCAGCGCCAATGATGATGGCATCCGTTCGCTGCATGGCATTTATCCTGGAAAACCGGGGAATCCAGAGCGCGTGCCGCCGGCCGCGGACGCGATGCGGCCGGCAGACGATCCGCGGATATCGGTTGTCAGGCGGCCTTCGTTTCGACCGAGACCGGAATGCCGTTGGTGATGATGTCAAACACGGCGGAACGCGCGCGCGATTGCTCGACGATCTCACGCAGCTTTTCCGGAGGCGCGTCGCCCTCGATCTCGAAGCTGATACCGACCTGCTGGTAGCCGTTACGCACGGTATCGGAGAGTCCCAGTATCCCGCGCAGGTCGATATCGCCGGTCACGGTCGACTCGACCCGCTTCAGGGTGACACCGCGAGCCGCCGCAATATTGGCAATGCCTGCGGTGAGGCAGGTCGCCAGCGCATGCAGGACCCACTCAACCGGGGTCGGCGCCTGGTCGGCGCCCACCAGTACGCCCGGATGGTCGCCGTCAGCCATGGTTTCGGCGACGTGGCGATGCTCGCCGCCGGCCCCCGAAAACTCGGTCATGGTGGTGCGGCTGTGGGTGCCCTTGATCCAGCGATTTCTGGCGCGGAACTGGAATTTGGCCAGTTCGGGCTGTCCGGCAACGGCATTGATGGTGGCAAGGAGGGTTGGGGTATCGACCCCGTGGCGCGGTGACGGAGGAGCCTTTTTGGCCGGAGTTTCGATGGTTGCAGTCGTCATGGTCAGTTTCCCTTCCGTTGGCGGCCGGCTTGCTGTCCGGCTCGGCAAGGAAACTGGCCCGGCTCCGTTTGAGCGACAGTGTGAACCGGGGTGGAAAATGGCGTGGGCCGTTTGAACAGCACCCCGGGGACCCCGCGGGCTTGCCGGCTTCCCGGCCATCCAGGTCGGCGGTTCGGGAGCGGCCTCGACCTGTCAAGACGAAGCCCTCGGGTGGAGGCGCCGACGGCGTCGTCCCCGCCGGCGAGCCGCGACCGGGACGGCTTCAACTCACTCGAACCGTCGTCTCACCTTGCTCTTGACCCGGTGGACGTCGCTTTCAATGGCCTTGAGCTCGCGGATCAGGTCGCTGATCGCCCGGATAAGGCTTTCATTGATGTCGGTCTGCGTGTGCTGGCGTTTTGCGTTGCGAAGGAACGTTTCCGCCGTCGACAAGGACATGGCTAATCTCCAGAGAATCCGCTCCGAAACATGGACGTAACGGATGAATTTTCCCCGATAGATTTTGCTTCAATTCCATTCATTCATTGTCTCGACTTTTGTCGTCAGCGCCGCGGACCAGCGGATTCACCATGAACTGGCCGCCACTGATTCAACGTCGCTCCACTTCTTTCACCGCTGCTTAAGCGTGCCGCAGATTGAGCGGCGCCAGCACAAGCACTGCGACAGCATCCTCATTGACTGCAACCGTGCTGCAAAAACAACCGCCGGCAACATTTGTCTAAAACTCTGTTCGCTTTTTCGCCGCGCGGTTTACGCAGGTTTATCGGCCCAGGCGATGGAATTTGATCCGAAAATAATTCCATCTGTGAGAGGTTGCGATGTCGACCTGCCGCGCTCGCCCGACGCTTCTCGGCATATCATCCGGTTCCAGCAGAAAATCAGCAGTTACCTTGTGGCTCGTGCCACTTCTCGCATCCCTTGTGATCTGTGCGTCTGTCAGGAACACATACGCCCGACCCGATAGCGCGCCGACATACCCGAAACCGGACTCGGCGGTCACGGTCTCTTCCGGCAAAAGCGGTGCAATCCTGGTGCCCGTTGCCAGTCGCGCCGCCCTTCGGGGTAGCCCCGTCATCTTCGGAACGGCATCGATGTACAATCCCTTCCGGCCCGGATACGAGTCAGGGGGACCCGAGACTGCCTCCGGCGAACGTTACGATCCCGAGGCATGGACCGCCGCAATCAAAACCGGATTGCGCGGGCAGTTTGGCGGCGTTCGTTATGGCAGGAACTATCTTGCCGCATACGCCCTCGTCGAGGGCGCCGGCAAACGCGTCGTCGTCAAGATAAACGATGTCGGGCCGCTCATGCCCGGTCGCGTCATCGACTTCAATGAACGGACGATGCGCCATTTCGATCCGACGCTGGATCTGGGATTGATCCACCATGTCTCGGTGACGCCGTTACCGGGCGACAACTGGCGGCCCGGGCCGGTCACCGGAACGCAGATGGTGAAATATTGCACGCCGCTGGGCAAACAGTTTGCGGCGACATCCGAGATATCGGAGTTGCTGCGGATCCTGTCCGACCACGCTCTCGATGTGGAATGCGGTGCCACGGTGGACTGGGAACCACACCTCTTCAGGCTGATGGCGCGCGGCTCCGCGTGAGTCCCGCTCCGGACGGTCGAGTCCCCGTCCGATTCAGGATCGTCTGTGCCGTCGCCACCGTCTGTCCGCGGCCGGACCCGGCCGGTCGAGCCCGTCAGCCGGTGTTCACGCCTGCGATGGCCGTATGCGCCTGAGGAAATCCCAGATCGGCAGCGCCGCAAGCCCGCCGACCAGGCCGGCCAGATAGCTGGGAAGGTCAGCGTTGAATACCGCCTGCCATGCCAGCCCCACGACCCAGCTTGCGAGCAGCATCGCCGCGATCGTGATCAGCAGCCGCTGCCAGAACGGTAGGAGAACTCTCATTTTCTATCTCCCTCGATGCTGACTGGCGCAAACCTCAAACTGATCTAGTCGCATCCTGGCCAGCCAAAGCCCCATCGCCACGGGAGTCCTGTGCACGGTGCTCCACCAAGGCGAACGGCCCGATACATTATATCTGCGATGGATCGATAAAGGATGGACACCTGGTCCCGACTGAGACCGTAGTCGTCCATCAAATCTGTTGCGCGTCTCTTGCCGGTGCGGATAACACATTGCCGCAATTGCTCATCGGCGCGGCGACGGGCTGCATAGCTCGCCTTGGCATCCGCCCGTCGACCTCCTCCGGCATGATAGGCCCGATCATGCACGACGCAACACTGTTGCCACGGCGGCAGGTTGCCGTGGCGTTTGGCCACTTCCGGCAGCGTGCGGGCGAGCAGATCCCAGCCTGCCGACTGGCCACCGCTGCAACCGTCACTCTTGAACGGCGCAAGTCTGACACCTTCGGAGGCCTTCGCTGTGACAAGGCGCTCATGGTGGCCGATCTCGATCCTGTAGGCCAGGCCGCCTTCTTCGACCGGTGCCACACTCTGGGCCCATGCCGCAGACGCGCCAAGAACCATAATCACCGGGACCAGATTGTGCAGCTTCCCCACGCACATCGACAATACACCCTTCGGGCTGACTCGATGTCACATCAGGACGCGGGGAAAATCAGCGTGGGCCGCCGATTTCACGCCTGTCGTGACATTTGAAATATACAGTCTGAGGAGGGCCGAAATACATCGATATATCCGGTCGATGATTGCGATCCATCGACACAGTGCGGCATGAATGCGTTAGGCTATACTGGATCGATCTTGATTGTGCACGGAAACGGTCAGGAGCCACACATTGCTTGCACGGTGGCAGACTCGCAGATCGCGCCGGATTGTCGGCGTAATCCTGATTGTTGTCAGCGTCCTGGCGCTCTTCGCACCATTCGTTACGGGAACCTGGTCGCTGCAATTTTTGAGCGTCTTCCCGCTGATTGTCGGCATCACCGACCTTCGCGCCGTTATCACCGACCCGCAACGGCGCGCCAATCCGCTATCGTATGTAACCGGCGTACTCGCCATTGGCGTCGCATTTCTTCTCTATGTCAGTCCGCTGCTGCTACTTGGCGGCCTGGTCATTTCGCTGCTGGTTTTCTTCGCGCTCGACGGCATCTGGAAGATCGGCCAGGCCGTCGTCGGGAGGCCGGCGAATACGCCGCGTGCCGTTTCCGCGTTGAACGGTGCATCGAGCCTCTGCATGGCGCTCATCGGATGGGTGCTGTGGCGGACTATTGGCGGGCCTGCCGCGATCGGCGTCGCCATTGCGGGCTATACCGCGACAGCCGGCTGGCGGATGCTGCTCGCGCCGGAGACGGGCCAACAGCATACCGATGAAGCCACAGAGCCCGATGTCCACCCCGATACGAAGCTCGGTCTGGGTGAACAGGCGATTTTCGGCCGCATCAGGGAGCGGTTGCTCTCGAGCCGCGCTGAAATCTGGCAGGTGGAGATCTACTGGATGGCTGTGGTGGCCGCCATCCTGCTTGCGATCCATCTTGGCCGCATGCAATCGGCCGACACATGGCTCGGCCTGGCTTCACCTTTTGTCGCCACCGCCGGCGATCTGATCATGGCGATCGCGCTGGGCGCGCTCGTTGTCCTGCCACTGCGCCTCATCTGGCGGCGTCTTACGCGTCCCCTTGAACGAAAGGCCTGGCAGCTCCGGCTGTCCGGCCAGGATGCGGAAATGGCCGCGGTGCCGCAGTTCCTCATTCGCGCCTGGACCGATGCCCGGTATTCCTTTTCCGCCTCCGTGAAGTATGCCCGCGTCTCTCTTCCGTGGGCCGGGCAATTGATCATTCGCCTTGGCGTACCTCTTGCGGTCTTTTTCGTCGCGTTCAATCCGATCTGGGGCGCCAACTGGTACTTCGATACGGAAAGCTGGGCGAGCGCGTTCTATCAGAAAGTTGCCGAACTTCGCGTCGACAAATGGCGTGCCCGCATGGTCGATGCGGTCACCACCGTCTACGCCGTCGACAATGACGCACTGTTCCAGATCGCCCCTCCGGGGACCGATGAGCAGGATTTCAGCTTTATCGTCATTGGCGATACCGGAGAAGGCGATGCATCTCAATTTTCCCTCACCGACCGCTATCGTGCACTGGGGACGCGCGATGACATCAAGTTCCTGATTGTTTCCTCGGATGTGATCTATCCGGCCGGCGCCATGAAGGATTACGAGACCAACTTTTTTCTTCCATTCAAGGGATTCAACAAGCCGATCTACGCCATTCCGGGAAACCACGACTGGTTTGATGCGCTGGAGGCGTTCAATGCCAATTTTCTTGAGCCCAAGGCCGCCCGCGCAGCGCTTGCAGCCCGGGCGAAAGCCGACTTCAATCTGACCAGCACCGACGAGGAGAGAATTGACCGGCTGCTGAAGCGGGCAGAGCGCCTGCGCCAGCTATACGGGATTCGTGTCGCAGGACAACGAGGTCCATTCTTCGAATTGCAGACGACAGATTTCGCGCTGATCGCCATCGACACCGGCATCCGGCGGACGATCGACGCACGCCAGCTTGCCTGGTTGAGGGCGGCGCTCGAACGGTCAAAAGGAAAATTCATCATGGCGCTCGTCGGTCACCCGAAATATGCCGGCGGTCACGATACGACCACGCCGTCGTCTGACAGCGCCGCCCCGGACTTTTCCCGGCGCCTGCTTTCGCATGACGCGGCGCTGTCGTTGCGGGGTCTCTATGCAATGCTCGAGCGCGCGGGAGCCCGGGTCCTGATGGCCGGAGATACCCACGACTTCGAATATTACCTGGAGGAGCCCGACCAGGGACAGGAGCGACAGCCGGCGCACCATTTCGTCAACGGCGGCGGCGGCGCCTATCTCAGCATCGGCGGCGCCCTCGCCTGGCCCGAGACGCCACCAACCAGGACATGGGCCTTCTACCCCGGCACCGAGGACGTCTATACAAAGCTCGAGAACGAGACGCCGGCATGGAAAAGGCCGGTCTGGTTCTGGATCAAACGTTTCGGCGCCTGGCCATTATCGATCGAGGCCCTGTCGAGCCTGTTCGACTTCAACTACGCACCCTTTTACCAGAGCTTCGTCGAGGTCCGCGTCGAGCGTTCAAAGGGAAGGGTTGTCTTCGCCTTGCATGGCGTCAACGGGCCGATCCCCTGGCGGGATCTCGACGTTGCGCCTGGCGGGCCGGGCAAGGACCCGGAAGCGCCCGTTGAACTCGTGGTGGAACTGGCGGACCGGTAGGTCCGCAGGACGCCACCCGGTTCCGGGGAATCAGGCAGAGTAGAGAATACTTCGCCGGTTCAGAGAGAGCATCGCCAGTATGAAATGTTCAGCTCTTCAACGCCGGGATAGAACCGGACGATATGATTCTCATCCTTGACCTCGAAGCTGAACTGCACGGTCTCCAGCGCCACGTCGGTTGAACACGCGGCAATCAGGTGCGTGACGGGCCCTTTCGTCCTTGTCGTCTTGATTGTGCATTTTGCAATTTTGCCGACAATCGAGTTCTGCTGCACAATGAAGCCGCTACCGTGAAGGTCCGCATCCTTCTTGATGTAGAGCCCGCCCTGCGCGGTTTTCCCGAATATTTTGTCGCAAACCGATGCGTTGGTGGCCCACGCGCCATTCAGATCAAATGCCCGGGCCGGATGGCTCGGACATGCGACAACAACAGCGATGGCCAATCCTGCCAGCAGGGTGCTGTTCATTTTCATGATCGCGCGTTGACCGAATTGCGCCATCCGTACTCTCACTTGCGTTGCGGCCGTTCTTCCGGTTCCGGCGGCAGCCACTCGGCGTTCAGCACCTTCTCGACAAGCGCCGGGTCGAGGCTGGGCCGGATGAGCTGCCTGAATGCATAGGTGAGCTCGCGGTATTCCCACTTGCAGTTTGGCGCCCGCTGCTTCGGAAGGAAGCCTTTCTCGACCACATCAGCGAACAGCTTGGGATCGGCGCCGTAGGCAAGGCAGAGCATGTTGTAAAACCGCTGCGCGGAGGAACCGTGCACATCGGAAAACAACTTCATCTTGATGGTCATTTCGGGCTTCTCGATAATATTCTTGTAAGAATACGCGGCGCCCCCGATCAGCCGCCGCGCATCGTCCTTCCCCAGATGCAGCATGATGTAGGTGGAAAACTGATCGGCAGCATCTTCCGCGCGCCCGATCAACGGGACGTCGAGAAGGTCGAACATCGCGTGACCCATTTCGTGAGCGGTCACATAGACGAACTGGCCGACAAGCGCGTCTGTGCGCGTGACGCCCGCCGGCGTCACACCCTCCGGCACCTTTGAGAAAATGTCGTCGACGTATTCGTAACAGATCGTCACCAGGGCATCACGATCCTGACGCTGGTACCAGGCATTCACCATGCCGCACGTCTTGGTCTTCACCCACAGATCGACGGGCAGACGAAACGGGCTGAACAGTTCCTGGATCTTCTCCAGAACCTTGCGGTCCTTCATCAGCTCATAGACGCGCTGTTGCTCCGTCTTTTCGGGCGCGATGTACTCGATCTTGATCCGGTTTGACGGGTGCTCGGCGGATGCCGGCGTCGCGAGGAGGGTCGCCGCTACAACAGTCAGCGCAGACAGAAACGGTGCCGCAGGACGCATGACCATGGCCTTCCCTGTACAAGAACGAAGAGGTGCCACCGCAGGGAACCTGCGTGCGACACCCCAATCGCGACTTCGGAAAGCAAAGGCGCGACGATCGAACGTCGCGCCCCGATGCTCGCTTACCAATTAAAGTTGTCGTCGAACGCGTTCCGCATATACGTGCCCGGCGCCACATCCTTGTCCATGCCCGGGTCGCCCTTCATGTAGCTGGCCGGATTCGTGGACTGCATGTAGGCCGCAGGGTTGGTCGACTGCATATACGCTGCCGGATTCGTCGACTGCATATACGCTGCCGGGTTCGTCGAATGCATATACGCCGCCGGATTCGTCGAATGCATATACGCTGCAGGGTTCGTCGAATGCATATACGCTGCAGGGTTCACCGACTGCATGTAGGCCGCCGGGTTCACCGAAGCCATGTAGGCCGCCGGGTTCACCGAAGCCATGTAGGCCGCCGGGTTGACCATGGCCATGTAGGCCGCGGGATTCACGCCGCCCATGTAGGCCGCGGGATTCACCCCGCCCATGTAGGCCGCCGGATTGATCATGGGGTTCATGAAGGCTGCATTGCCAGCACCGGCGAGATAGAGCTTGTCACCCGAGCGGAAGATAATGGCGCCCTGCGGCAGGGGGCCGGCCCGCAGTTTCTGCGCGAGTGCGGCGGCGTCGTCCTTGCCCTTCTTCCTGCCCTTGGCGACCTGGAACGTGCCTGCATCGATATACAGGGCTTCGCTATCGCCGATTTCACCGATCACGTTCTTCAGCGGAGCAGGCGCAGCAGCCTTGTCGTCCTTTTTCGCTTGGGCGAATGCAACATTCGGGCCGGCCGCCGCAAATCCGATCGCGGCAACAGCAGCCATCAAAACCACATACCTTGAGCGACTCATCACCATCTCCTTTCGCTCCGGAAGTCTCCCTTGAGCATGACACCTAACAGCGTCATTCCTCTTGAGTTTGATTATAGTCAAAAAACACCCACAAATGTTGGCCTTTTTGGCCAATTATTTGACACTTGAGGACATCATTCCTTTCGCTCGTCCCACCAATATCGCGTACCCGCGTTTTTGGCCAATGACAATCCGTTAAGCCAGACGCGGTCGACAAACACGCGTTATCTTTAACAGCAATTTCAGCAATTGCGTCAACGAGATAGCGCAATTGGTGAGACGCGCGGAATGCGTGCCGCGCGGCCCTCGTCACTGTGCCACACAGCCGCCCGCGGGCGGCAGGCCGTCCGCTGCTCAGGATGGGTTTATTCCGTGAAGACTGTGCGACGCATCCTTCACGGTGAAGAAGAGCACGTCACCCTCGGGGGTCGCCTTGCCGGCATGGACCACGTTGGCGGGGATATAGACGACCGACCCTGCCGGGGCGTCAAATTTCGTGCCGCCCACATCCGCACGGAATGTCCCTTCCAGAACGTAGATCCACTGCTCGTTCGGATGGGAATGTGGCTCCGCGCCGGTTCCTGCAGGCATGCGCATCAGTCCGACGATCATGCGGTCGCCTTCCACGCACGGCCCGTTGGCCGTCGAATAGTCCGGGCCGCCCATGATCTTCTGCAGTCCGGCAAGATCGAAAACGTACTCGCCCGGTGCGGCGCGCCTGGCGCCCGGCGTCCGTGCCTCCGGCTGGCTGGACATGACATCCTCCCTTGTCGCGGCCATGCGACTTGCAGTCCTGATTTCCCGCAAATGTTAGCGGACAGCATCGGGCCGCGCCAGATAACGGCGCGTCCCCGGCCCGCGCCGGCGGCCAGCCGGCGCGTGTCATTCCGCCGCGGCCACGCGCTCCGTGCGGCGTTGCCCCGCACCCGCAAAGGCTGGCCCGGTGGCAAAGGCCTCGATATCGGCAACGGTCACGCCTTTGACCGCATTGCCCTGGCGGCGGTTGTACTCGACGCTTTCCAGCTCGGTCCAGAATGTGTCGTTCAAGCGGTTGATCATGTTGAACATGGCCGACGCCAGCGTGATCTCGACAATCTCGGCGTCGCTGAAGAGCCGCTTCATGGTGTCCCACAGCGCCTTGTCGCTTTTGGCCGTGTTGCGCGTGACCGCCTCCGCCCAGGCGATGACCGCCTTTTCGCGTTCGTCGAACAGATCGCTCGTCCGCCAGGCGTCTCCCTGCAGGGCAGCCAGCTGTGCCTCGCTGATGCCGAGTGCCTGGCCGTAGATCGAGGTATGCGTCGCGCAATACTTGCAGGCATTGACCATCGACGTCTTGATGTTGGCGAGGTTGCGAAAGCGGACGTCCGACACCGCCCCGAGATCAGGCTGACGCGTGGCGGCGACAAAACCGATGAACCAGCGCGCGAGATACGGCGTGTGATTCGACAAGATGCGCAACAGGTTGGACGAGCGGCCGAGCAGCCTAGTCGACCCGTTCAGCACGTCCTTGGCGGCGCCGGTGGCATCTTCGTCGGAAAGTCCCGGAAAGCGTTGCGTCATGATGGTCGTCCTCCCGTCACTCGCCTCAGGTATTCGGCAAGCGTAGTCCGCTTTCGCCCACGCCGAAAGCCTCAGCGTTGACGCCGCGCGCAGCTTTTCATTACGCGAAAGCGGTAAGAACCACGCTTACCGCTCATTGCGCTGCATACGTATCTTGTCAGGCCGCGGCGATTGCCAGACAGTCATCACAATTTCGAGAGGGACCGCTCAACATGATCAATGTCGCCATGGTCGGCCTCGGGCGCTGGGGCCAGACGGTGCTGAATTCCATTCAGGGCAAGAGCGAGCGCCTGCGCGTCGTGCATGGCGTGACCAAAGAGCCCGTTGCCGCGGGCGAGCTTTCGACGCGGCACGGCTTTACGCTCTCGACCGAGCTTGAGGATGCGACCGCCGACCCTGCGGTCCAGGCTGTCCTGCTGGCCACTCCGCATTCATTGCATGTCGATCAGGTCTGCCAGGTGGCCGCAACCGGCAAGCCGGTGTGGTGCGAAAAACCGCTCGCGCTCACGCGTGCGGAAGCCGAACGCGCCGTGGCAGCTGTTCGCCGCGCCGGTATTCCGCTCGGCAGCGGCAACAACAAGCGCTGCTTCGCCTCGATGCGCGAACTCAAACGCGTCGTCGACAGTGGCGCCATCGGCCAGGTCCTCCACATCGAGGGGCATTTTTCCAACGAGCACAGCACCCGGGTCTCCGGCGGCTGGCGGGACGATCCGGCGGAATCGCCCGGTGCGGGCCTCACCGGTGCCGGCCTCCACGTGATCGACGCCTTCGTCAATCTCGGCGGCCCGATTGCCTACGTCGACGCGCGCACCGTTTCCAAAAAACCGCCGCCCGACCCGCGCGACGCGGTTGCCGTGCTGGTGCAGTTTGCCAGCGGCGCCACCGGCGTCATGGCCACCGTGCGCGCCGCGCCGATGTTCTGGCGCTGCCACGTGTTCGGCACCGACGGGTCGGCCGAAGCCCGCGGCGAGGACACGCTGATTGTCGGCAGGATCGGCGGAACAGCGGACGAGCACACTTTCGAGCACGTCGATTCCCTGCGCGCGTTGCTGGAAGCCTTCGCCGACGCCATCGAGGGCAAGGCCCCCTTCCCGGTAACGCCGGCGCAGATGCTGGACGTGATCGGCGCCTTCGAGGCCATCGTCACGTCGCTGGCCCAGAACCGGCCGGTGCGGTTGCAGGCAAACTAGGCGGCGAGCCGCCGCGCCACCTTCATGCGCTGCACGCTGTCGCCGGCAAGGTGGCTCCAGATGAAGGCGTCGCGCACCAGCTTGTCGGTGTGGGCATCCATGTGACAGCCCTGCGCGCCGCGCACCTCCATGTAAAGCTCGGTGACTTCCTGCACCGCGTCGGTCGAGAAGTTCATTGCCAGCCCGGCATTGCAGGAATGGATCTTCCTGTCGTGCTCCCAGGCGACGCGCAGGACGAAGGACCGCAGCGCCTCGGTCAATGCGTACATCCTGTTGATCTGCAGCTGGATGCGCTGTTGGGCGAACAGGGGCTGGCCGCCCTGCTCTTCCGTTCTGGCATGGCGCAACGCCGTCTCGCAGGCGTCGTCGCAGATGCCGAGCGCGTTGGCGCAAAGTTCGAGGTCGCCGAAGATGTCGCCGCCGGTGGTGTCGCCGCCGCGGCCGCCGGTCTTCTTCACCGCGCCACCGACGTCGCCGACGATATTGGCGTGCGGCACCCGCGCGTTCTCGAAGATCATCTCGCCGTTCTGGTAAAAGCGCCAACCGCTCTTGTTGAACTTCTTGCCGATGCGGAAGCCGGGCGTGTCGGACGGCACGAGGAACATGGTGATGCCCTGCTTGAGCGGCACGGTGAAATCGGTGCGCGCGTCGATGAAGAACAGCTTGCCCACCGGCGCATTGGCGATGAAGGCCTTTTCGCCGTTGAGGATCCATTCGTCGCCGTGGCGTTCGGCCTTCAGCTTCAGTCCGGCCTTTGGGTCGTTCTCCGGCGGCAGCCGGTTGTCGGAGCCGGCGGTCGGTTCGGTGATGCCCTTGCCGAGCAGGAAGGTGTCGTCGGCCAAGAACGGCGGAAGAAACCGCTGCTTCTGTTCCTCGGTGCAGACCTGGGAGATGAGATGGCTCCACTTCCAGTTCTGGCTGAAGGCCTTGGACATCGCGCTGTCGGCCCTGGCCAGTTCGGCCATGACCAGCGCCTGGGTGACGAAGTCGGTGCCGTGGCCGCCCCATTCCTTCGGCACGGCGAGCGTGCGGAAGCCGAGCTTCGAGCCCTTCCTCATGATGTCCCAGTCGAAGGTATCGGCGGTGGGCACTGCGTCGCATGCGAGCGAACGGGGCCGCAATACCGTGTCGGCGAACTCGCGCGCCTTCATCTGCCAGTCGCGCTGCTCGTTGCTCAGGGCAAAATCCATGGGTTTATCCTCGGCCTGATTTGTTATTCACCGGCCAGCGCCAGATCAGAGCGGCTGGTGCGTCGATAGCCGGCAATCACCTCGGCAAGCCTCAGGCGTGCCTCGCTGTTGCCGTCGCCCGTGTGCTGACAGACGCGGGCGTCGTGGATGTATTTCTGCAGCGGCATGTCGCGCATGACGCCCATGGCGCCGAATATTTCCGCGCAATCCTTGGCGGTCTTCATCATCGCCCCGGACGTGAACACCTGCGCGATCGTCTGCAGCGGCAGGTCGGACAGGCTGCGGTCGGCCACCGCTTCCGGATGGTCGGACGCCCAGGCCGCCTGCCAGACCGTGCCGCGGGCAACCTCGAGGCTGATCGCCGCATCGGCGAGCTTGGTGGCGATCGCCTGGTGCTCGGCCAGCGGCCGGCCGCCCTGCACGCGCAAGCGCGCATAGTCCAGTGCCGCCTCGTAGGCGGCGCGGCCGATGCCGATATTGAGCGCCTGGTAGAGCGGTGCGCCGTGGCCCGGCGCACCGGAGCCGGTCAGCAGCGCCGCGGCATCATCGCCGAGCAGATTGCCGGCGGGCACCCTGCAATCCCTGAACGTGACCTTGCCGCAGACGCCGTGTTGCCAGGCGTTGTCATGCGCCTCGACGGTGAGCCCCGGCGCGTCCGCCGGCGCCAGCAGCACGCCGGCGCCGGTACGGCCGGGTACCGCGACCGTGACCGCGAACAGGCCCGCGATCGGTGCATTGGCAACGCAGTCCTTGACGCCGTTGATGACCCAGCCGTCGCCCGTTTTGGCGGCGGTGGTCGTCACGCTGGCGTCGATCGGGACCGGACGGTGGTAGTTCACTCCCAGCCGCGTATCGGCGCCGGGTTCATGGTCGGCCAGCGCGAGATGACAGCGGTCGTCGCCAAGGAACCTGTCAAGGAAGGCGTCGCGCTGCGCGTCATTCATCGTGCGATCGAACAGCAAATGCGCGAGCCCCGAGGTCTCGGTGAGGATTGCGGCGATGTCTGCATCGCCCGCCGCCAGTTCCTCGGTGACGATGCAGGAGGTCAGCGCATCGGCGCCGGCACCGCCGCGCTCTTCCGACAGCGCCAGCGCGCGCAGGCCCATCTGCGAGGCCTGGTCGAGAACATCGGTCAGCAGGGAGCGGTCGCGGATATCGAGCCGGTCGGCCCTGAGTGCAGCGGGCCTGATCTCCTGATTGACGAAATCGCGGATGGTGTCGCGGATTTCCAGCTGCTCGGCGCTTAGGTGAAGATTGTACATGGCTCAGGCCCGTCCGTTGTCCTTGACGCCGCCCGCTATTGCGTGACGGCCGCCGCGATGGCGTCTCCCATTTCCCCGGTGCTGGCCTTGCCGCCCAGATCACCGGTCAGATTCTTTCCCTCGACGACGACTTTGTCGATCGCCTTCTGCATCAGGTCGGCGGCGGCGACCGCCTTCGGCTCGTTGTGTCTGCGGCCGAGCCAGGCGAGCAGCATCTGCCCCGATACGATCATGGCATAGGGATTGGCGATGTTGCGGCCGGCAATGTCGGGGGCGGACCCGTGGGTCGCCTGCGCCATGGCCTGCCGCTCGCCGACGCAAAGGCCGGGCGCCAGCCCGAGACCGCCGACCAGACCGGCGCCGATGTCGGTGAGGATGTCGCCGAACTGGTTGCTGGTGACGACGACGTCGTATTGCTGTGGCGCCATCACCAGTTTCATCGAGATCGTATCGATCATCGCTTCTTCGAAGGTCACATCGGGATATTCGCGCGCGACCTTGCGGCATTCCTCGGCGAACATGCCGCAGGCGAGCCGGTAGACCGGTTCCTTGTGCGCCGCAGTGACCTTCCTGCGCCTGCGCGTGCGTGCTATCTCGAAAGCCTCGCGCGCGACCCGGTTCGACCCTTTGCGCGTGATGACCCGCATTGCGACGGTAATACTGTCGTCCGGCCGGAACTCGGGGGCGCCCGCGACCACCGTTTCCGAATAAAGCATGCCTTCCGACAGTTCGCGGACAAACACGATGTCGACGTCCTTGTGGACCGACGCGATGTTCGGCCAGGAACGCGACGGCCTGATGGCGGCGAACAATTCGAATTTCTTGCGCACCGGCGGCATCACCCAGGTCGGGTCGTTGCGCGGATAGGCCGCATGCCCGATCGGGCCCATGATCCAGCCGTCGAGCTCCCGCAGCGCTGCCTCGGTGGTCGCCGGAAGGGTATTGCCGTGCTGCTCATGGCCGTGCTTGCCGATCGGCAAGGGCCTCCAGTCAATATCGAGACCGGCACGTGCCGCGGCGACCTTCATCACCTTCACGCATTCCGGCACGACTTCGTGGCCGATATCGTCGCCGGGCAATATTCCGATTTTCAAGCTCATTCCCTGTCGTCCGGAACAATGTCAGGCCGCTGCGCCGCAACCGCATTGCGGGATATTGCCGGGGGCCGGACCACAGTCATAGCAAAACCCGCTGCAAAAACGTGCCACAAAACCCATGCGAAAGACGGCACCGGGCACCATTTTCCTCTTGCGAAACAAATACCTCGGCCCGTCCATCCGGGGGCAATAAGCCGGTGGTGCGGCCGATTGTAAATTGCATGCGGTGGGACAATTGAGATTTAATGGTCAATCGACCGGGGGTCGCTGCCGACCCGCCAACGGCTTTCGGCAGCCAAGAACAGACGACAACGCTCGACCGTTGGTCGCCAGTCGCAAGACAAAAACCGGGAGGAAAATATGCAATTACGCAATGCGACACTGTCATTGATTGCGGCATCGGGTGCGCTCGCAATGATGACCACGGCCGCCTTCGCCCAGGCCGCGGATCTGACGCCGCAAGAGAAAAGCCTGATCGAGGCCGCCAAGAAGGAAGGCGCCGTCACCATCATCAATCCGCTGTTCAGCGACCGCACCGGTCAGCGCATGGCCGAGGCATTCAAGAAGCGCTACGGTCTCGGTGACGACTTCCAGTTCAACAATCTGCGCAAGGGTACGGGCGCGACCGTCGCCCAGGTCCGCCAGGAGATCAAGGCCGGCAAGTTCACGGTTGACGTTCACGTGGTTCACTCGCCGGCCTTCTTTGCCGAAGCGGCGGAGCGCGGAGCATTCGAGAAGCTCGACAGCGGCTACTGGAAGGACAGCGAAGCGCTGGTGAAAAAGGCGGGGCAGTATTCCAATTATCCGTACGTCGTGGTGCCGCTCGCGTATACGTTCCAGCCGGTCTGGAACTCATCCTGCCCCGGCATGGAAAATTTCAACGTCACCTCCTATTCCGATACGGTCAAGCCGGCGCTGAAGGGAAAGACGATCTCTTCCGACATCACCAAGAGCTTCACCTACACCAACACGGTCATTGCTCTGGCGGAAGCCAAGGCCGTCAATTTCAAGGAGTTCTGGAAAGAGCTCAAGGCGACCGATCCGATCGTCGAGTTCCGCACCGAGCCGAAGATGCAGATGGTCATCTCATGCCAGCGCCCGTTCGACATGTGGAACCTGTCCGGCCGTGTGTATCAGAACGTGAAGAAGAAGGCCGAACTCGCGAAGGTTCTGAAGGTCGGCTCGTACAAGGAAGGTCAGGTCATGCTCGGCAACCAGGCAGCCGTGCTCAAGGGCGCACCGCATCCGAATGCCGGCAAGCTGCTGATCGAGTTCCTGCTGAGCAAGGAAGGGGCCGACATCGTCGTCGAGGGCGAGGCGGTCTATACGTTCCGAGCCGGATACAAGCCGCCGTCTGAAGCGGCGCCTTATCTGCTCGACCTCAACACGGCCAAGCTGATTGGCATGGACGACTGGGTCAGTGCCGCGGATAAGTACAAAGCCGTGCGCGGCGAGTGGCAGGACTACTTCCAGTAATTGAAATACAAGATAGCGATCGGGGTCCGCGCGTTGCGGATCCCGCTCGCGGTTCTGATCGTCCTCTTCGCAACGGGTCAACGCCATGAGTGTCCAATCGGTACCCGTGGTTTCTGGGGCTGTCACTGAAGCCCCGGTTTCGAGCCGTTGGCGCAGCCTTGTCACCCAGGAATCGGTCGCGACGATCGTTGTCAGCATCATCG
>CAZUDR010000017.1:0-2933 GCA_964618715.1 uncultured Undibacter sp.
ACCGTTCTTCGCGCCGGCGAAGGATCCGTACTACCAGTACAAGGACGTCATCATCATGCTCTCAGACGGCATGAACACACAGAACCGCTGGTCGACCAGCCAGTCCGCCATCGACGCGCGCGAGCAGATGACGTGCAGCAACGCCAAGGCTACCGGCGTCACCCTCTACATGATCCAGGTCAATACCGGCAGTGATCCGACCTCGACCGTGATGCAGAATTGCGCCAGTGGCTCCGACAAGTTCTACCTGCTGACGAATGCCGGCCAGATCGTGACCGCGTTCAACACCATCGGCACGGATCTGAAGAAGTTGAGGCTGGCGAAGTAGCCGCACCGGCACAGCGCAGACGAAAAAGCCCGGCCTCAACCGGCCGGGCTTTCACGTGTGACGCTTACGCTACAGGCACGCTACGAAAGTCCTATTTCGACTTCGCCACAATGGTCTCGAACGGCTTGTAGGTCTCCTTGGCAAGGTCGGCGTAGAGCTCGCCGATCCTGGAGGCCTTGGCCACGAAATCCTCATAGGCGGTCTTGGCGAATTCGGTCTGCACCTCGATCGCCTTGTCAAAGGACTTGACCCCGAACAGCTTCTCCAGCGCCGCCGTCGAGTCCTCGAAGGCCTTCTTGGAGTAGTCGGCCACTTCGACCGCGATCGCCTGGCTGCCCTTGGTCAGGGCGCCCACTGACTTCAGGGCGATATCAACGTTGTCCTTGCTGACCTGCTGGAGGTCCTCAAAAGTCTTGATCATTGTTAAATCCCTTCCCGGCCCGCTTCGCGGTGCCCATTTGGCTGATTCGCGGGTTCCAGCCCTGCCGGAACGCCTGCCCCTATATACTGCACTGCACAAAAAAGTCAATCGACAAGGTTGCAGCGCAAAAAGTCCTGTAAAATCCGAGGCATTAGCTTAACATGTTGTAAACTGTGTTTTTCTAGGCTGATCACTTCCCGCATTGCGGAGCGCTATAAATTGGCCAGATTTGCGGCCCAGTGAACGACTTGAACAGACAAGGGGTTGGGGGGAGCTGATGTCGCGTGCGGGAGCCCGAGTCCACTGCGGTCTCCGCTTGGGCGCTTTGGGGCTGGTGGTCCTGATAGGCGCTACCACCGCCGCCGCGAGCGACGCCGAGGCCAAGCGCCGGTCGCGCTACAACCCGCCCACCGCCTCCATCGTCGTCGATGTCAATTCCGGCAAGGTCCTGCACGCAAGCAATGCAGACAGCGTGCGGCATCCGGCCTCGCTCACCAAGATCATGACCCTCTACCTGCTGTTTGAGCAGCTGGAGGAAGGCAAGCTCAAGTTGTCCAGCCGGCTGCAGGTCTCCGCCCATGCGGCGGCGCAGGCACCGTCCAAACTGAGCCTTAAGCCTGGCGAGACCATCGACGTCGAGAGCGCCATCAAGGCACTTGTCACCAAGTCGGCCAACGACGTCGCCGTCGTCGTAGCGGAAACGATCGGTGGCAGCGAGCCGGGATTCGCCCGCATGATGACCGGCAAGGCGCGCGAACTTGGCATGATGAGCACGCACTACTACAACGCGTCCGGCCTCCCCGACGACCGCCAGACCACCACCGCGCGCGACCAGGCCATCCTCGGGCGCGCCATTCAGGACCGTTTCCCGAAGTACTACCACTACTTCTCGGAGCGGTATTTCACATACAACGGCAAGCGGATGCGCAATCACAACCGCCTGCTCGGCAGCGTCGACGGGGTTGACGGCATCAAGACCGGCTATATTCGCGACTCCGGCTTCAACATCGTGACCTCCGTCAATCGCGGAACGCATCGCATCGTGACGGTGGTCTTTGGCGGCCGCAGCGGACGGGACCGCGACGGCCGTGCCCGCGGGCTGATTGCGAAATACATTGACGATGGCGCGCCGAAACGTTCGACACCGCTGGTGGTGGAAGGCTGGAAGACCAGGGTCGCCGGTCCGCCGCCAATACCGGTGAGCGATCCGCGTGACGAAACCACTGCCAAGATCGAGGTGAAGGTCGCGTCGGCGGACGCAGCGCAGGTGGTCGCCGCCCCGCAAGCCAGGGCCGAAGCAACAGACATTCCGGAGCCCGGCTCCACTGCGCCGATCAAGCCGCGGCCGGTGAAGACGGTCACCGTCGAACCCGCATCCATGCGGATTGCCGCACTGTCGCCACTGCCGCCCGACACACGCAAGCTGACGCCGGTAACAGCAACCGGTCGAGTCGCCGAGGTGGCGACCGTCAAGCGCGACCACCCCCCCGCTCCGGCCAAGGCCTCGGAAGCAGTGGCCACAACAACGGCGTCAGCAAACGCGGTAGCTTCGACCGACGCCAACGTCCCGGTGCCGGCGGCGAGGCCCCGCGGAGGCTACATGATCCAGGTCGGCGCCTTCGACGACGTCAAGGAAGCCAAGCAGCGCCTGGTCAAGGCGCAATCGACGGCCAAGAGCCAGCTCGGAAAAGCCGACCCCTATACGGAACGGATTTCGAAGGGCCAGAAATCGCTCTACCGGGCCCGCTTTGCGGGCCTCGATCGGGGCGAGGCGGAAGCTGCCTGCAAGAACCTCAAGCGCAGTGACATCCCCTGTCTGCTGCTGAAGAACTGAGGACCAGAAAAGACCGATAACGGCAGTGCGCCAAGCTCGACGGGAGCCGCTGATGGTGTCGCGTAAGGAGTACCTCAGCGATGGCGGCGAAGAAGGATTTCCTTGGCTTCGTTGATGCGGGCCGCAAGATACGTCGTTCCCCCCTGGTCGGGATGGAATTTCTTCATGAGCGTGCGGTGCGCGCCGGCGATGGCGTCAGCGCTCGCCCCGGGCTCCAGGCCAAGGATCTGATAGGCCTCCTTTTCCGTCATTTTCCCGGACGCAGCCGAGGGGCGCCCCGCACCCGGGTCACCCTGCGCGTGTTCACTCCAGCCGGGATCCCGGCGGTCAAGATACGCAGCCAGTAGCGC
>CAZUDR010000017.1:2943-17649 GCA_964618715.1 uncultured Undibacter sp.
TAGCGCGCGGCTTTCCTCGTCGTAGCCGGACAGCAAATCGATCAATGTCTTGACGTCGAGTTGCGCCAGCGCCGCGCCCTGATGGCGACCGGCGATGATGTGCCCGCGCATCTCGCCGGAATCGTGATCCAGCTCCATTTCGAGGAAGGCCGAACGGACGCGTGAGACCTGGCCTCGGCTCTTGTTGGCACGCTCGCCAAAGCCGGCCGGCCCGAAAGGCACCCAGCCAAGCAGGCCGAGGCCGAATGCGCCAAGCGGAATGGCAATGCCGATCTGGCCGCGCAGGCCCAGATATACGGCCAGGCCGAGCGACAGCAACCCGCCGGCCGCCTTCACCACTCGCGCGCCGGTCCTCGGATCGACCTTCGAAATCACATGGAGCGCCCACAGGGCGAGCACCAGTACGACCAGCCCGAACAGCAGCGGCATGCGCCTACTTCAACTGCGCCAGCAGGGCCTGGGCGCCACCGGACTGCCGCGCCGAGAGTTCCGCCAGCGCCTTCCTGCCGCCGGCGGCGTAGGCGGCGACGGCGCGCAGCAGCTCGCCGAGCTGATGGGCGGCGCCTGTGTCGAAGCGGCACCAGGCACCGCGCGAGAGGCGGGCGATCTCGCGGTAGGCTTTCTCCGCCACGGGGTCGTACCCCTCCTGGAACATGAAGACGGGCACGCCGAGCAGGCCGAGTTCACCGGCGGCCGCACAGAGGTCGTCAACGCTCTCTTCCATGGCGTCCCCGACGAACACCAGTGCCTGCACCCGCTCCTGGTTGTGCTCCTTGCGGGCGTGGGCCAGCACCTTGCCGATCTGGGTGTGGCCGCCGCGGCAGTCGATCCGACCCATCAGGTCCGCGAGACGCGCGCTGTCGTTCACCCAGCCGGAGGCGCGGCATTCGTTCAGGCCCCGGAAGTAGACAAGCTGGATGTCGAGGCCGCCGACGCTGGCGGCCTCGCGGAACATGTCGGCCTGCAGGGCGCAGGCCGAATCCCAGGTCGGCTGTCGGCTCATGGTGGCGTCGAGAGCAAAAACCAGGCGGCCACGCTGGCCGGGCGTGGCGGCAGGACCGAGAGCGCGCACGTGGTCGAGGAATGCGTCGATCTCGGGGCGCGCCGAGGCCGTTGCGGGGGCCTGACGGGCGGAGTCCTTGGTCTGCTTGCTCATGGCCCGGAGTCTATACCAGTTCGCGGCGAATTCCCGGCATCCGCGGAGCCCATGGTTCGGCCGGCCGGATCAGGAACGGCCATGGCAGGTCGAAATTGGGGTTGAAATCGCGTCAGCCGATGACGTCGTGGACCTGCAGCGGCTGGTCCATGACAGAATACCATTCGGCGCGGGCGGCGGCGCGGCGCTTGCCGTTCTCCGACAGCGGCAGGTGCAAGGCGTTGAGCAGCGCGATGACCTCCTCGCGCGCGGTCACGTGCGACATGCTCGGGCGGGTGCCCAGCACGGTCGCGTCCAGATCGTCGAGAGCGGTGAGCCCGCGCGGGAAGAACTCGCGATAGACCACGCGTTCGGCAAAACCGTCGACGCACCGGAAGCCCATCCGCTTGGATAGTTCGGCCAGCCCCTCGCCGACCAGCCGCTTGTTGCGTGAGCCGAGGGCGGACAGGCGGTTGCGCACCACAATCCAGTCGGTCATGCGTCCGTCGACCAGCCGCCGCTGGCGTCGCGCCTCGCGCACCATCTCGGCATAATGACTTTCGCCGATGACAGTGAAGTTCGTCGGATCGAGCGTGGCCAGCACGTCGAAATCGAGGAATGAGTCATTAAGCGGCGTGACGAGCGTGTCGGCCATCGAATGGGCAAGCCGCATCAAATACGTATCGTTCCCCGGAGTATCAATCACCACGACGTCGTGGCTGTGCTCAATGGCGCTGATGGCGGCGGAGAAGTTGGCAAACTCCTGCGCCTCGTTGGCTTCCACCGACGAGCCCTCACTGCGCTGCACGCGGTAATGCGTCGGCAGCTCGAGCTTGATGCGCGCGCGTTCGGCCCAGTCGCGACGGTTCTCGATGTAGTGTGTGAAGCTTTGCTGGCGGCTGTCGAGGTCAATCGTGGCCACGCGCTGACCAGCCTTCATCAGGGCGACGGCAATATGCAGCGCGGTGGTCGACTTGCCCGACCCGCCCTTTTCATTGCCAAGCACAACGACGTGCGCGGACTGGGAAGCTTCCTCGATCGGCTGGACCAACATGGCGTGTCCCTTGACCCCCGACTTTCAAGATAATAGCGCCTTTCAGTCAAGTTCGTCATCTCTTAACCATTAACCCGCGTGCTTTAATTGGTAGCAGTCTGCTGAATCCGAGCCCGGATTCGCATCATTCAATCGAGGAGCCCGGCGATGGCAAACCGCCTGAAAGTGGTGCGCACGGTTTCGGCGCTGCGCCGGGCGATTGCGCCATTCCGGGCCGCCGATGAACGGATCGCGCTGGTCCCGACCATGGGCGCCCTGCATGCCGGGCATCTGGCGCTGGTGCGCGAAGCGCGCCGCCGCGCCCGCCGGGTGGTGGTTTCGATCTTCGTAAATCCGACCCAGTTCGCGCCGAACGAGGATTTCGGCGATTACCCGCGGCGCTTCGCGGCCGATCTCAAGATATTAACCGAGGCCGGTGCCGACCTGATCTGGGCACCCACGGCGGCGGTCATGTACCCGGATGGCTTCGCCACGCGCATAGTGCCGGAAGGCGCGGCGCTCGCAGGTCTGGAGGACAGGTTTCGCCCGCACTTCCTTGACGCGGTTGCCACGGTGGTGGCCAAGCTGTTTCTGCAGGTGACACCCGATTACGCGCTGTTCGGCGAGAAGGACTACCAGCAGCTGCGGGTCGTCACCCGCATGGCCAAGGATCTCGATCTGCCGTTGACCATCGTCGCCGTCAAGACGGTCCGCGAAAGCGACGGCCTAGCGCTGTCCTCGCGCAACGCCTACCTGTCAGCGACCGAGCGGGCGGCGGCGCCGGCTCTGATCCGTGTGCTGCGGGAAAGCGCAACGCAAATCCGCACGGGTGCGACGATCGCCCGCGTGCTCGCCCGGGGCCGCACCGAGATCAAACGCGCAGGTTTTACGCTCGACTACCTGGAGGCCCGCAATGCGCTGACCCTCGCGCCGATCAAGTCGCGCAAGGAGGGGCCAATACGTTTGTTGGTGGCGGCGCGGATCGGGAAGACGCGACTGATCGACAATATAGGCGTGTGACAGCCCACCTCGCCGGTAAACCTACAGCAGCCCCAGTTCCTGCAGCTCGCGGCGCATGTGCTCGGGCATTTTCGCCGCGCCGGGCGCGGCACGCGCGAGATCGCGCGGCGCATCCCTCCCCTCGAGATAGCGCCAGCCCTGGAACGCGCTGCGCGGGCGCGGCTCCACCAGCACCACCTTGCCATCGAGCACCACGCGGCAGCGCCCGATCCCCTCCTTGTCGGTAAAAGGTCGGATGGCGAGGATGCGTTCGCGGCACATGATCTGGCCCCTGATCACCCAATAGAGCGAGCCCCCGTCGGTCAGTTCCTCCGCCCGCTTGGGTACCATGCGCGTGGTATGGATGTGCTCCGGTTTCTGCCCGCGACGTCTCTTTTCCTTCAGTTTCTGCCTGATCCAGTCTTCAAGGTCGGCGACGGAATCACAGCCGACACAAAGCTTGATGAGATGTAGGGGCATTGCACAAATTCCGCACCGAACGAGACTTCCGGAAACACCTTGGATAGCGTGCGCGGCTTCGATGAGGAAGCCGCAGGCGGGGGTTTCTCCCCGGACATCGACTTAACCACCCCCCGAGCACCCCATTGCAATTTCGATCCCAAGACCGATGATGTCCGCCGCAGGAGGCGCAAAGACACACGCCATCCGGGGGGTGAGCCGATGAACAAAATCTCCGTGTTGCTGATCGTCGCAGTCGCCGCGGCCGCGCCGGCCGTTGCCGCGCCGAAGAAATCAGCGCAACAGGTCAAGTCACCGGAACAGATGACCTACGAAGAAGCCATGGAGCACAATGCAAAGAGCTGGCGCCTCGTGCAGGAAGGGCTTCCCCTGGTGCTGCCAAGCTGGGCGATACCGATTTATTTCATGATCAAGGGCAACAACGAGGCGCAGCAGCCCGCCGCGAAGAAGACGAAAAAGTAGCCCGTTGGCCGGCTGCCGGACCTCATGACTCCGGATTAGCCGGCGCGATCGTCATCATCCTGGCGCCCTCGGCGACCTGTGTGCCGGCGACGACCACAATCCCGGTCACCACGCCGTCGACGGGGGCGGTCAAGGTGTGCTCCATCTTCATCGCCTCAACGATGGCAAGCCGCTCGCCGCGGCTGACCTGAGCCCCCTCCTCCACCAGCACCCCAAGCACCTTGCCGTGCATCGGCGCGCGCACGATCCCGCCGCTGCCGGGATCGACGGCCTCATCCAGTACGAGGTCGCGCAAACACACCCTGGTCTGTCGGCCACGGCGCAGCACGTAGACGGCGTCACCGGTCGGGATCGCGACGGCATCGGCCGCCGGACCTTCACCGTCGACGGTGACCGCCGGGCTGCCTGAATCGTAGAGGATCTGCGCCGTCACAGGCTCCCCGTCAGCGATTAGAGGCAACCTGAGGCTGCGCGGACCGGCCAGCTGGAAGGCGTCACCGGCATCCCAGGGCGAGGCAGGCGAGTCGGGCTCCGGTGCGGCAGCGGCCGCGATCCGCGCCCTTTCCCGTCCGAGCAGTTCACGCGCACCGAATGCGGCGGCGGCGCGGTCGAGGCCAGATGGGCCGCGGAGCACATCCGCACTGGTGTCGATGAATCCGGTGTCGAAATCGCCACTGCGGAAGCCTGCGGCACGGGCCAGGCTGGCAAGAAATTGCGCATTGCTGCGGGGGCCGGCGACGACGGTCGCATCGAGTGAATTGGCCAGAATGTCGAGTGCTTCATCGCGCGTCGGGCCATGCGCTATCAGCTTGGCGAGCATCGGATCGTAGTACGGCGTCACCCTGTCGCCCGCTGACACCCCGCTGTCGATGCGCAGGCCCGGCATATCCGGGAATTGCAGCGCTATCAGCCGGCCGGTGGACGGCAGGAAGCCCCGCTCGGGATCTTCGGCGTAGAGTCGCGCCTCCACCGCATGGCCGCTGAACGCTACCTGGTGCTGCGCGAGGGGCAGCTTTTCGCCGGCGGCGACGCGGAACTGCCATTCGACCAGGTCGAGCCCCGTAATGCTCTCCGTCACGGGGTGCTCCACCTGCAGCCGCGTATTCATCTCCATGAACCAGAATGCGCCGGCTTTCAGGGCGCCGCCCTGCCCGTCGGCAATGAATTCGACCGTGCCCGCGCCTTCATAGCCGACCGCGCGTGCGGCAGCGACCGCCGCGTCGCCCATTTGCGCGCGCAGCTCTGCGCTCATACCCGGTGCCGGAGCTTCCTCGATAACTTTTTGATGACGTCGCTGCAGCGAGCAGTCCCGCTCGCCAAGATGGATGACATGGCCATGACGGTCGGCGAAGACCTGCAACTCGATGTGCCGGGGACGGGCAATGAATTTCTCGATCAGCACACGGGTATCTGCGAAGGCAGATTGTGCCTCGCGCATGCAGGAATTCAGCGCCTCGTCAAAGTCCGCATGCCGGTCAACGCGGCGCATGCCCTTGCCGCCACCGCCGGCCACCGCCTTGATCAAAACCGGATAACCGGTCTCGTAGGCCTTCTGCTTGAGGAAGCCCGGCTCCTGCCGCTCCCCATGGTAGCCGGGCACGACGGGGACGCCCGCCTGTTGCATGAGCGCCTTGGCCCGGTCCTTGAGCCCCATGGCGCGGATGGCGTCCGGCGACGGGCCGACAAAGACAACACCCGCCCGACGGCATTCTTCGGCAAACGCGGCATTCTCGGCGAGGAACCCGTAGCCGGGATGAATACATTCGGCGCCGGCCGTTCTGGCAACGGCAATCAGCCTGTCTATTGCGAGATAGCTCTGCTCGGCGGGCGCAGGTCCGATGTGATGGGCCTCGTCGGCGAGCCGCACGTGCAGCGCATCGGCATCGGCACCGGAATAGACCACAATGCTGCGCAAGCCGAGCCGCCTCGCCGTGCGGACGATACGGCAGGCGATCTCGCCACGGTTGGCGATGAGGACGGAAGCAAACATCAGGCGGGCCCGCTTGTCGTTGCGGATACTAGCGCGCGGGCGCCGGGGACGTCTGGCCCTGTGGTGGTTTGGATCGCGGGGTCGGCGGGGCAGGAGCGGCCTCGTTGCCGGCGGTCTGCGGGGAAGCAGCGGCATCCTGATTTGTGTCTGCAGGCACTGGCGGCTCGGCGTTCATGATGCTGACCGGTGGAATGGATGCCGCGGAGGGAAAATCGTACTTGTCCGACAGCGGCGCACGCGGCGTCGATGCGGCGGTGGCTGCGGCAGGCGCATCCGGCGCTGGAGACGCTGCCATCGCAGGCGGCACATCGACGGGCGGCGCGTTCCATTCGGGGGTATGGCGGGCGACGTACTGGTCGAAGACCCGGGCCTTCAAATTGGATTTGAGCGCATTGGTGTCGTTGAGGAGGGTGAAGATGGTGCAGTCTGCCGCCGTGCACCCCTCGCGGCTGGCCAGCACGTGGGCGGCGACGCCGAACCGGTCGAGTTCAATGGCGCGGCGGCTGGCGGCAAATTCGGCAAGGACCTCCGACCGGCGCGCCTTCGCAAAGGCGGCGGCATCGCGCAGCAGATCGATGCGGGCGGCCATGTAGCTGACCGCGGCGGCTGCGCTCTGCGCATCCGCGAACACCGCTTTCTCGCAGGCGTTTTCGACAGCCTCGCCAGCACGGGCGTCAAGGCAGCTCAGCGCCGAGCCAGGCGCCAGTGCGGCACGGGAGAGTTCGGCGTCCCGCGCAGTCAGCGCACGCCGCTCGGCCGAGTGCTCGTTGACAGTCATCCGGTCAATCAGTGCCGCCACAGCCAGGACGCCGATCACCAGGGCAACGACAGCCAGCAATCGGCCCGCGCCACCGCCGCGTGTCCGCCACAAGGCGACGATGAACAGGATCGCGAACAGAGCCGCCAGGGCGCCGGCCACGGGCACAGACAGCACCAGCGGCGTCGACAGGTATTCGCCCAGTGATCCCCCCTCGATACTGGTCATTGGCAAACGCTCAGGTGCCGCCGGCCGACTTGAAGCCAGGCGCAAGATCGCCGGCGGCGGCAAATGCGCCCTTTGCCTCGACAGCGGTCATCGCAACGGTGGTTCGCAGGTCGCTGACCCCGCCGCCGCTCGCAGCCGCCAGCAGCACCGCAGCCGCCTGGACATCGTTGGGTACTTCAGCGATGACGAGAAAATCATACTCGCCGAATGTCAGGTAGTACCCGATAAGCCGGCCTCCGGCTTTCCCCAACAGCCGCGAAACGGCGTCAGCACGGTCCTCCGGCCGCACGATCATGCCCTTGATGGCGTCGCGGGTGTAACGCCCTTGCGTAATGTAGATCGGCATGCATGTCCTCCCTGGGGCGCACGAGCCGACGCGCCGCCGCAGGAGTCAACCATAGCCGAAGGTGAAGGCGAAAGCGCGGCGCGTGAAACGTGAAAGGTGTGAGCCGCTCAGGCCCGGTCGAGCTGGCTTTCCTTCGCCACGCGCTCGAATGCTTCACCCGAACTCTTGATCCGGTACTGGTAATCGTCGCCTTCCGACGGCAGCAATTTGACCACCGTATAGCTGCCCGTTGCAGCGGCGCGTCCGAATGTCGGAGACGTATAATAAACCGTCTCGCCGACCTGGTACTTGTGCGCGCGTACAGACACCTCGAAGGCAGCTGCCGGCTGCACCGGCGGACTGGCCGTACGGATCATCGCCGCCACCGTCTCCGGCGACAGGCCGTGGGCGCGTTCGATGGGGGTCGCCGACCGTGCACGGCTGGCCGCTGGCTTCCGCGCCGATTTGGCAGTCTGTTTGGCCGTCCCGCGGGCGCCCTTGGCGCTCTTTTTGGCCGTTTTGGCGGTTGCCCGCCTGGCGGTTTTGGTGGACCGCCGGGCGGTTTTTGCTGAATGCCTACTCATACGATCAATATAGCAGCTTCTTTCATTTGAGTGCGAAGTTTTTTATGTCAAAAATGTAATTTTCTCAATTACTTAAGAGACGGCAACCGGTCCATGCAAAAGCCGGGATGCTGGGCCCAAATCCCGCTTCCGGGGCCCTGCAAACAGCCTGTCAGGGGGCTTCTGGGTGGAACTCCAGGCGCAATGCTGCGTTGCGATGCGGGGCTTTTGCGGAGGATCACATGCGATTCCTGCTCGGCATCATTTTGGGTGGATTTCTCACGATTGGCGCCGCGTATCTCCATGACACCAGCCACAGCGCCAGCGCCGCGGACGCCCGGTCAGGCGTCCAACGACCGCTGGTCAACTGGGACATGGTCGGGCGCAAATGGGGCCACCTGACGGATCGGGCCCGGACCGAATGGACCAGGCTCACCGGCTGAGACCGGCGCCGCCACCGCCCGGAATTCAGGCGCTGCGGCCGATCTGCTCGCGTTCACCGACGCGCAACGCGTCGCCGATGGCACGGCGGTCCATGCGGGTGCCGTCATCGCCCTCGATGAGCAGCGGCACCCGGCCTTCCTTCTCGACGTGACGTGCCCACGACAGGGCATCGTCCATGGTGGTGAATTCCTTGAACAACATCTTCTCTTTGGCGAGCGGCGAGATGTCCTCCGACCCTCGAGGGCCGCTGTACACGCGATAGCGCATGGTCGTACCTCTTCTGTATGTCGGTTGAGCGGCTACTGACCCCGATAGCAGGCCGGCACCGCTACCCCCTCACTTACCTGAAACGCCGGTTTAAGAACATCAACGCACAGCCGGCGGGCCCGGTTCCGCGCCGATTTTTGCCGGGCGCCAGCGTGCTATCGTGAGCGCACCAGCAACAAAGGGGGGACCATGCGGGCGGCCTATTACGAGGAAAACGGCGGCGCGCGCGCCGTGCTGCACGTCGGTGAAATCGATACCCCGCGTCCGGGAGCGGGCGAAGTCCGGGTCAAGCTTGCCGCCTCCGGCGTCAATCCCTCCGACGTCAAATCCCGCGCCGGGCTCACCCGCAAGATCGCCTGGCCGCGCGTCATTCCGCACAGCGACGGCGCCGGTGTGATCGAGCAGGTCGGAGATGGTGTAGCACAGGCGCGCATTGGCGAGCGGGTGTGGTTGTGGAACGGGCAATGGAAACGCCCCTTTGGCTCGGCGGCCGAGTTCATGGTTGTCCCCAGCGCGCAGGCCGTCGCCCTGCCCGAACGCGTCAGTTTCGAGGAGGGTGCCTGCCTCGGCATTCCGGCGATGACCGCCTTCCACGCGGTGGCACTGGCCGGTGAGGCCAATGGCGGCATGCAGGGGGCCACCGTATTTGTGTCGGGCGGCGCCGGATCCGTCAGTCAGTACGTGATCCAGTTCGCCAAGGCGCAGGGCGCCAGCGTCATCACCACTGTCTCGTCGGAAGAAAAAGCGAAAATCGCGCGCGAAGCCGGCGCAGACCATACGATCGACTACAGGCGCGAGGACGTCGGCGCCCGGGTGATGGAGATCACCGGCAAGAGCGGCGCCGACACCATCATCGAGATGGATCTCGCCGCCAATGCCAAACTGATCCCGGGCGTGCTGAGACCGAAGGGCAACGTCATCGTCTACGGTACCAGCGGGGACGCGACCCTGCCCTCGCTGTTCTGCCTGACGCAGTCGATCGGCATCCGCTTCTTCCTGGTCTACGAGCTCACTGACGCAGAGCGCGAGCGCGCGGTCTCTGCCATCAACCGGGCGATTGCCGGGGGGGCGTTGATCAACCGGGTGGCGCAGCCAACCTATCCGCTCAGCGACATCGCCGCTGCGCATGAAGCCGTCGAGCGTGGCACGATCGGCAACGTCGTGATCACAATCTGAGAGCCGCCGATGAGCACGGCGTCACACCGTTTCGGCTGGTATCTTGCGCTCCTGCAATTGTTCTTCACGCTCTGCTGGACGGTGTACGCGCTCTACCTGCCGCAGCTCGCCGCTGCGGCCGGGATTGCAGCCGGTGCCATCATCCTGATCCTGATGCTCGACCAGGCCGTGTTCACTGTCTGCGACTTTCTCACCGGGATCGCCACCGACAAGGTCACGCGCACGCTCGGACGCGTCGGCCCGATCGTGGCGGCCGTCACCGTGATTTCGTGCATTGCCTTTTTCGCCCTGCCGCTGGTGGCGCCGGCAGGAGCGGTCGCCTTTGTCGCGGTCACGACGGTGTGGACGATTACGTCCTCGGCGTTGCGCGCGCCGCCCCTGATGCTGCTCGGAAAATACGCCGCCAAGCCCTCGCTCCCCTACCTGTCGAGCCTGGCCATGCTGGGGCTCGGCATCGCCGGCGCCATTGGCCCCTATCTCGTCGTCACCTTGCGCACTGTCGACCCGCGCATTCCCTTCGCGGTGGCGAGCCTGGTGCTGGTGTTGGTGACCTTCGGCCTCATCGCCGCCGAGCGGCAGCTGAAAGAAAGCGGTGCGGCGCCCGACGCAAATCAGCGGGCATTCGGCACCTTCAGCAACCAGGCCATCGTGTTCGCGCTCGCCATGACGGTGCTTGCGATTGGCTATCAGGTCCATTTCGCGCTGGAGAGCGCGCCGCTCTATCTGCGCTTCGCGGAGAAACCGGACCTGCAATGGCTGATGCCGGTGTTCTGGATCGGCTTCAATGTCGCCATGTTTCCCGCGAGCGTGATCACCAGGAGATACGGCGGCTATGTCGTCATGGGCGCGGCCGGGCTGGTCGGTGCGCTGGCCATTCTGGGTGCCTATGCCGCGCAGGGGCTCGGCATGCTGGTGGCGGCGCAACTGGCAGCCGGCGCCGCCTGGGGCGCCATCCTGATGAGCGCCTTTACGGTGGCCTTTACGGTCGGTGCCAATGGTGGCGAGGGCCGCATGTCGGGCCTGCTGTTCTCGGCGCTCGCGCTTGCGACCTTCGCGCGCATGGCGGCGGTGGCGACCGGTATCAACGCCGACCCGGCGTTGAAAGCCATGCTGCAATGGGTGCCGGTGCTGTGCTGGACTCTGGCGGGTGCTGTCCTGCTTTATCTCGCGTTCACCAGCCTGCGGCGCTGGGCGGTCAGCTAGCCGAAGCGGGGCTCACCATGGCGGACGAAACCGAGGTCGCAATCCGCGCCCGCACCGTCGCCAGCCTGTTCAACTCGTTCGATCCCTCGCCGTTTCGCGAGCGCGACATCGATCCCGAGGTGGAGGAATTCGTCGTTGGCTGGGTGCGGGAACTGCCAAAAAAAGAACACTTCACCATCGCCGTCATCCTCCCCGCTGAAGAAGCCGCGAGGCCACAGGCCGCGGGCATCGGCGAGGCATTCCACCACTACTTCGATTACCGGGCGGACATGACCGAGCTGGAGATGCGCGAACTGTTCCGCATCGGGCGCCGGTCGCTGGGCATCGGCCTGGTCGTGCTGATCGGCTGTCTGGTGGCGAGCCAGGTGATGGCAAACATCATCCCCAACCGGGTGGTCGCGCGCGTGCTGGAGGAAAGTCTGATCATCGTCGGCTGGGTGGCCAACTGGCGGCCGATCGAGATTTATCTCTACGACTGGGTGCCGATCCGTCGGCGCATCCGGCTCTATCGTCGCATCGCCGCGGCCCAGGTGACGGTGAAGACCCTCTAGGAGGCGACCACAAGATCCCTGAAGCCGGCGGCATCGAAGGCGCGGCGCACGCTGCCGTCCGCCTTGGCCGCGCCGAGCCAGTCGGTCGCCAGCCTGAGCGCGGCAGGCCGCCCCGGCGGGACAGCGATGGCAATCCCGACCTGCTGGAAACCGCCCGGCAGAACGCGGGCGCCCGGCAGCTTCGGCAGCAGCCCGGCGAGGGAGTCGTGGGTGAGCGCGAAGGCATCGCCGTCGCCCTTCGCCGCCATGGCGACCATCTGCTCGACCCCGGGCACTTCCTCCACGCTCGCCTGCGGTGCGGTGCGGCGCGCGCTGCGCATGGTCGTGGTGTTGGCGATGGCGACGATGCGCACGCCCGGCCTGTTGACGTCGTCGATGGCCTGCAGGCCTGAGCCGGCCGGCACCAGATAGGTGCTCTCGATGATGTAGTAGGCCGGTCCGAAATCCACTTTCTTCGCCCGCTCGGCGTCGTGCGGCATGAAGGCCACGTCACAGGTACCGCCGGCCACCGCGTCGGTGACCTGACCGGAATTGTCGAAGACCTGCATCTCGAAGGGCAATTTCAGCGCGTCGGCCAGGCCGCGCAGCAAGTTGACGGTGATGCCGTGCACGACACCCTTCTCGTCCCTGACGGCGAAAAACGCGGATGCGGCCGGCGCGGTGACGACACCGCCGCGCAGCGTTCCGGTGGGCGCGAGTTGTTTGAGATCGTCGGGGCCGGACATGCGCCCCGGCTGTAGCATGCACCGATGGCAGGGGCCACCCGCCCCGGGTTCAGACCAGCAGGTTCACGGCGGGCGATCGTGTGTCGTTGCTGACCGTCGCGGCTTCCGAAGACGCACTGACCGCATTGGCGAGGTCCGCCAGCGAGCCGCCAAGGACCGTCGCGGGCTGGCCGGCAAAGCCCGACGCCTTGCCGTCTTCGCCCGGCGGCGCGCCGGGCGGCGCGTTCGGGTCCTTGCCCTGCTTGGCCTTGGCCTCGTCGCAGCCGCTGGTGCAGACAAAGCCGTTGACGACGGTAATCGACATGCACGTCCCCTTGCGGTGTACCGTAGGCGGCGGCGGTAAACGCGCACTGAATCGGCGATCACAGGCGCGTGACGGCGGTCTGACCTGCCCCATTCCGGGACAACAACGTCTCCAGCCGCCGTTTCCCCGAACACCATAGGACCGGCGGCGGCAAAAGCCCGGGTCACCCGCAGGCTCGCCCTCGCTCGAGACGAGCGGCTGGTATTGCCGCCGCCGGTATCGCCGCCGCCAATATAGGTCCGGCTCAGAACTTCTCCACCCAGGGGCGCAGCTCGACCTCCCAGGTCCAGGCGCTGCGCGGCTGCTGCAGGACATGCAGATAGGTCTGCGCGATGGCATCGGGATCGAGCAGCGAATCCGGCCTGTCCGGCGGATCCTGCCGGCGCGCACTGCGGATGCCGCCGTCGATGACGAAATGGGCCACGTGGATGCCCTGCGGCGCGAATTCGCGCGCCATGCTTTGCGCAAGGCCGCGCAGCGCGAACTTGCCCATGGCGAAGGGCGCCGACTGCGCATAGCCCTTGATGCTGGCCGACGCGCCGGTGAACAGGATGGCGCCGCGGCCTTTCGGCAGCATGCGGCGCACCGCCGCCTGGGCGACAAGGAAGCCGGCAAAGGACGAGGTGAGGATCGACTTCTCGACCTCGGCAGGATCGAGCTCGATCAGCGGCCCGCGGGTGCGGTAGCTGGCGTTGTAGACGACCACGTCGGGCGCCCCGCCGGCGCCGTCAAGTTCGGCAAAAAGCTTGTCGACCTGGGCGCGGTCGGCGGCGTTGCAGGCATAGGCCTTCGCCTTCGTTTCCTTCGCCAGCGCATCCAGCTTGCCGGCGTCGCGCGCGGCGAGCGAGATCTTCATGCCCGATCTGGCGAAAAGGCGCGCCACCGAGGCGGAGAGCCCCGAACCGGCGCCGACAATGAGGGCGTGTTGATAGGTCTCGGTCATTGCAGGCTCTCTCCCTTTGCGTGGTGTCCGGCCGTCGTGGGCGCGGCCTTGATGGCGGCGACCGGCGAGACTAAGTCAAATCCGGGAGCACCGCATGGCGCGATTTCTGATCATCACCGGGCTGATCCTGCTGGTCGCCGGCCTGCTCTGGCCCTACCTGGCCAGGCTCGGCCTCGGCCGCCTGCCCGGCGATATCGTGGTCGAGCGCGGCAGCACCACATTCTATTTTCCGATCGTGACGTCGCTTGTTTTGAGCATCATCTTAAGTGCTGCGTTATGGCTGTTGGGGCGATAAACATCATTGGTTCAAGAGTCCCGGCTGAAGTCGCCGGCAAGACGGACTCTGGCAGCGAGGCAGCCCTTCCTGCAGTCTCTGCTACCTCACCGCGATGCTGAAGGAAACGCGCCTGTATTTTCCATCGGGGAATATGACCTCAATCGCAACATGATCGTGGCCCACATAGCCTCTTCGGGAATAGTACTTCGCCTCCTTGCCTCTCACACCCCGCCGATTGCAGTGGCTGCGCGGATTAGACGCGGAATAGCCGGGAAAGACTCGTGCTGAAACGATGCTGACTCGGCCATTCCGCGGCCGCTCCACCACCCTCAGCGTCACGCTACCTTTTGCACTGCAATCCGGATTCACAGATGTCGCTACATAAGGAAGCAACGGCTTCCCGGAAACCGCGACCTTCGTAATTTGGCCAAATTGGGCTTGCGCTGTCGAGGCAGCAAAACAGAGCCCGACAGCAAAAAGCAGACTAAATCGGAAACGCATGCAAAACTCCCGGAAGCAAACGCGCAGCTACGACATCGGTCTAACGACATTCCTCCAATTTAGACGTACGCAATAACTCGCCAAGACATTACATCCTGAACACCCCGAACCTCGTCTCCGGCACCGGCGCATTGAGCGCCGCCGAAAACGCCAGGGCCAGCACCCGGCGCGTCTCCGACGGGGCGATGATGCCGTCGTCCCACAGCCGCGCCGTGGCGTAATAGGGATTGCCTTCCGCTTCATACTGTTCGCGGATCGGCGCCTTGAACGCTTCCTCCTCGTCCGCGCTCCAGCTCTTGCCGCCGGCCTCGATGTTGTCGCGCCGGACGGTGGCGAGCACGGA
>CAZUDR010000018.1:0-17576 GCA_964618715.1 uncultured Undibacter sp.
CAGAAAGCACCAGCTGCCGATCACGATGGCTTGGGTGACGACCAGGATCGCGCTGACCAGCCCCAGCGGAATCACGTCGATGCCGAACAGAATCACGATCCACGGCCGGTATTGCCAGCGCCGCGTCGAACCGGCCAGGCCGAAGATCGCGTCGCCCAGGTAGGCCAGCGCGCCAAGCGCCGCGTCGTGAATGCCGAATAAGCCGTACATCCGCTTGGCGACGTCCGAATCGAGGACTTTGCGGCTCGCGTCGCCGAACACCGGATCCCACACGTCGTCGATCAGCCGCCATTGATACAGCGCCATGTAGGCGGCAATGATCGCCGCGATGAAAACAAAGTGGTTGAGCGGTCCGCCGCCAATCGACAGGCTGGCCAGGGCCAGCGCCCCAATCATGAAAACGATGAGCAATCCGGGCGTGGCCAGCGACCGCGACCGCGCATAGGTCGCCGCCTCGATCCGGACTACCTTTTTCAGGTCTTTGTCGAGGACGGGTTTAGCCACTGGATGATCGGGGCCCGGCGGAAGGTGACAGCAGGATGACAGTTCGATGGCGGACGTGGCCCTAGCACCATCCGCCGGAAAAATCATGCCGTCGGCCCGCAGGCTGTTGATGAATCGGGAGAACCTGATCGCGTCGCAGTCGCGCCCCGTTGAAACCGGGCATCTCGCGCGATTGCGGACGCCGCTCCAGAATGAAGGCGTCTCGCCGCTTCAAAATGGTGCATTGCGACGGTGCCGTCAGGCGAGGCACGTCCCGCTGAAAGGATCGGGTGTCCGGCGCGGAGTTCCCCGTAAGGCGCTACCACCTTCGCCGCATACCGGGAGCCGGTGTGCCGCTAGGCGCCCTGCAGCGCCACGCGGCGCTCGAGGTGGAGCCCGCATTCCTTCCTGGTTTCCGCTTCCCACCACCAGCGTCCGGCGCGCTCGGGCTCGCCGGGGCGGACGGCGCGGGTGCAGGGCGCACATCCGATCGAGGCGTAGCCTGCCTCGTGCAGCGGATTGATGGGGACGTTCGCCTGCCGGGCGAATGTGAGCACCGCCTCGCGGCTCCAGTCGAACAGCGGGTTGACCTTGAGGACGCCGCGGCCGGGATCGTAGGCGGCAAGCGGCGTGCCGTTGCGGAACCGGGACTGGTCCGCACGGATGCCGGTGATCCAGGCCGCAGCCCCGGCGACGGCCCGGGCCAGAGGCTCGACCTTTCGCACCTGGCAGCACGCCTGACGGGCGTCGGTCGATTCATAGAAGCCGTTGATCCCCTGCCGGGCCACCACAGCCTCGACGTGTGCGGCGTCCGGACAGAAGGCGACGATGCGCCGGCCATAACGCTGTTCGGTCTCCGCCCACAGTGCGTAGGTTTCGGGAAACAGACGGCCCGTATCGAGGGTGACGACTTCAATGTCGAGGTCGTTCTCCGCGATCAGGTGGAAGAGGACCTGACCTTCGATTCCGAAGCCGGTGGTGAGGACAATGCGGCCGCCCACCACCCCACGCAGCCGCTTGAGGCGCTCGGCGGGATGGCAGTCGCCGAGTGAAGTGTTGAGCGCCCCGGCCAGAGCCGCCAGATTAGCGGCCGACACGTTTGCTCTACCCTGACGCTGCAGGATCGTCATTCGCGCAGTACTCATTATCGTTGGTGCATGTTCGCGCGTCATTACTCGGCACGCGCAAAACCCTTGTCAATTGTCAGAACTTTTTTCCATGCGCATGGTTAGTGCATATGCTGCATGCTCCGCGCGTGCGCGAGGCAAAAGATTTCAACTCAATCCGGCCTGCGTTGCTGCGAGATGATCTTTGCCGTCGGTCGCGTCCCTTTCGGATGAATGTGCCAGGAAAGCGCCGGCGGGTGGGAACTTGTTGCCCGCAATGGCCGGATCTGCTTCGGCCGCCCCGTTACGCAATCATTTTCATCTCCGCCAACGTACTGCGGGAGATGATCATTGCTTTATCGTCACTGCACGCATCATGAACGAACGCCATTCAGGGCGTTCAGCCGGCAACAAACGTTCATGCCTGCCGGACTGACGCACGAAGAATAGAAATCCAACTTCGTTCTCCGCCACGCCAAGAATTTCTTATTTTCCGGGAAATATTGCCGCGCGCGCGTTTGTCGTCCAAATCTGATGGCCTGACAAATGTCGCGAGGCCTGGCTTTGACGGCAAGCATTCCGAAGACGGCGCCGTTCGGCGACGAGGAGATCGAACTGCTCAACCGCGTGGTCGGCCCGGCGACGCCGGTTCAGCGCGCGTGGCTGGCGGGCTTTCTTGCCGGTGTCGAATCGGTGTCGGGCGAAGCGCAGCCGGCCGCGCCGGCGCGACCGGCCGAGCCGCTGACTATTGTCTTCGCGAGCGAGTCGGGAAATTCCGAGAAGCTCGCCGGCGACATGGCGAAGCAGGCGCGGAAGCTCGGCTTCAAGCCTGAGATCCTCGACATGGCTGACCTCGAGCTGTCCGCACTGGTCAGGGCCAAACGGCTTGTCGTCATCGCGGCGACCTGGGGCGAGGGCGAGCCTCCGGCGCGTGCCGCCCGTGTTTACGGCGAATTGATGGGCGAAGGTGCCCCGCGTCTCGACGGCATTGAATACGGCGTGCTTGCCCTTGGCGACACCGCCTATGCCGAGTTCTGCGCCATCGGCAAGCAGATTGACGATCGTCTGGCGGCGCTCGGCGGCAAGCGCGCGATCGACCGCATCGATTGCGACCTCGACTTCGAGGAACCGGCGTCACGCTGGATCGGGGATGCCCTGAAGGTGCTTGCCCCGGCGGACGCTGACCGCGGCAGGGTGATCGCGGTCGACTTTGGCGCCAGGCCCGCCGCCGCGGCCGCCAGCGGCATTGTCGAGGCGGAGATCACCGAGCACGTCAACCTGAACTCGTCGCGGTCGTTGAAGGAAACCGTGCATCTTGCGCTCGGCTTCGACGGCGCCATGCCAGCCTACGAGCCCGGCGACTCGCTCGACCTCTATGCCGAGAACGACCCCGCTCACGTCGATGATCTGCTGAAGCTCGCGGGTGTTGTCGACGATGGGCTGCGCGACGAATTCATCAGGTCACGCGACGTCACCACGCTGTCGCTGAAGACGCTGGAGACATTTGCCGAGCGCACCGGCCATCAATACGTCAAGGCGTTGATCGCCGACGGCCAGGCGCGCGACTGGGTCGCAGGCCGACAGCTCATCGACCTGATCGGTACCTTTCCCATCGCGCTCGACGCCGAGCACCTGCGTGCGCTGACGCGGCCGCTCGCGCCGCGCGCCTACTCGGTCGCATCGTCGCGCCGCGAGTTCGAGGACGAGGCGCATCTGCTGATATCCGCCGTGCGCTACAATGCCTTCGGCCGCGCGCGCAAGGGCGTTGCCTCCAATCACATTGCCGAGCGGCTCAAGCGCGGCGACCGCGTGCGGGTCAAGCTCAAGCCCAACAAGCATTTCCGCCTGCCCGCACCGGACAAGGACGTCATTATGGTCGGGCCCGGCACCGGCGTTGCTCCGTTCCGCGCCTTCGTCCAGGAGCGACGCGCGACCGATGCGGGCGGCCGGAGCTGGCTGTTCTTCGGCGACCGCAGCTTCACTCACGACTTCCTCTACCAGCTCGACTGGCAGGAGGCACTGAAGGACGGCGCGCTCACCCGCATGGATGTCGCCTTCTCGCGCGATGCGCCGGACAAGGTCTACGTGCAGCACCGGCTGTGGGAGAAGCGCCGCGAGCTGGTCGACTGGCTTGAAGGCGGCGCGCACTTCTACGTCTGCGGCGATGCCAAGGCGATGGCCAAGGACGTGCGCGCGGCGCTGACGCGCGCCTACGCCGACGTCAAGGCTTTGGCCCCCGAAGCGGCCGAGCAGGCGGTGGCGACGCTGGAGCGCGAAAAGCGCTACCTGCAGGACGTGTACTAGTCCTGCGCGACCGGACGCAAAGTCAATGACAGACGACGTCTCGCGCAACGAGCGCATCAAGGAAGCCAGCGATTATCTGCGCGGCACGCTGGCCGAAGGCCTGCGCGAGGAGACCACCGGCGCGATCACCGAGGACGACCAGCAGCTGGTCAAGTTCCACGGCATGTACCTGCAGGACGATCGCGACCTGCGGCCCGAGCGCACGCGCAAGAAGATGGAAAAGGCCTTCGCCTTCATGCTGCGGGTGCGCATCCCGGGCGGCGTGGTGACGACGGCGCAGTGGCTGGCCATCGACGCCGTCGCCCGCGACTATGCCGGCAACACCGTGCGGCTGACCACGCGACAGACCGTGCAGCTGCACGGCATCATCAAGTCGAACGTCAAGTCGACCATCCGGCAGATCGACGCCGCTCTGCTCGACTCCATCGCCGCCTGCGGCGACGTCAACCGCAACGTCATGTGCAATGCCAATCCCGAGCAATCGCGCGCCCACGCAACGGCCTATGAACTGGCGCGCGCCATCTCGGAGCATCTGATGCCGCGCACGCCGGCCTACCGGGAGATCTGGCTCGACGGCGAGCGCATCGCCGGCGGCGAGCAGGAGGTGGAAGAGCCGATCTACGGCAAGACCTACCTGCCGCGAAAGTTCAAGACCGTGGTGGCGGTGCCGCCGTCCAACGACGTGGACGTGTTCGCCCACGATCTCGGCTTCATCGCCATCCACGACGACAGGGGCGAGGTGGCCGGCTGGAACGTGACGGTCGGCGGCGGCATGGGCATGACCCACGGCGAGCCGGACACGTATCCGCGCACGGCGGACGTCATGGGCTTTTGCGCCACAGCGGACGCGGTCAGGGTGGCGGAAGCCGTGGTCACCGTGCAGCGCGACTGGGGCGACCGCGCCAACCGCAAGCATGCGCGGCTCAAATACACCATCGAGGATCGCGGGCTCGATGCCTTCCGCGCCGAGGTCGAGAAACGCGCGGGCGTCAAACTGGCGGATGCCAGGCCTTTCAGGTTCAGCTCGACCGGCGACCGCTACGGCTGGAGCCAGGGCAGCGACGGCCGCGCGCATCTCACCCTGTTCGTGCAGAACGGGCGGCTGCGCGACGATGCGCCGGCGCGCCAGCTTTCGGCGCTGCGCGCCATTGCCGCGATGCATGACGGCGGCTTCCGCATCACGCCGAACCAGAACCTGATGGTCGCCAACGTGCCGACCGGCAAGCAGGCCGAAATCGAGCGCATCGCGCGCGAGGCGCAATTGCTCGCGCCCTGGTCGGGCCTGCGCCGCAATGCCATGGCCTGCGTGGCGCTGCCGACCTGCGGCCTCGCGCTGGCCGAAAGCGAGCGCTACCTGCCCGATCTGGTCACCGGCCTGGAGGAGAAGCTCGCCGCCCACGGGCTGTCCGCCGACGATATCGTCATCCGCATGACCGGCTGTCCGAACGGCTGCGCGCGGCCGTATCTGGCGGAGGTCGGCCTGGTAGGCAAGGCGCCCGGCCGCTACAACCTCTATCTCGGCGCCGCCTATGACGGCTCGCGGCTGTCGAAGCTCTATGCCGAGGACGTCGGCCACGAGGCGATCATCGCGGCGCTCGATCCGGTCTTCGCCGCCTATGCCGCGGACCGGCAGCCGGGCGAGCGCTTTGGCGATTTCTGCATCCGCGCCGGCTTTGTCGCCGCGACGACCAACGGCGCCGATTTCCACGCCAATGTCGGCGCAAAACGGGCGGCGTGACCATGCTGGCCGATCGCACGCCCGTCGAATCGCGGCCCGGCCGCATGCAGCCGCTGGCGCGGCTGCCGGTCTTCTACGCGCTTGACGACAGGCGCGTGTTGCTCGCCGGCGGCAGTCAGGCCGCGGCGTGGAAGGCCGAGTTGCTGTCGGCCTGCGGCGCCCGCGTCGAGGTCTATGCGACCGATGTTTGCGACGAGCTGCGCCAGCTTGTCGACGATCCGCCGCGCGGCGCTGTCGTCTTGCACGGCAGGCCCTGGACGCCCGATGATCTTGCGGGTGCCGCCATCGCGGTTGGTGCCTTCGAGGACGACGGGAGCGCCGGACGGTTCGCGGATGCTGCCCGTGCGGCCGGTGTCCCGGTCAATGTGATCGACAAGCCGGCCTGGTGCGATTTTTCCTTCGGCGCCATCGTCAACCGGTCTCCGCTGGTCATCGGTATCTCCACCGACGGCGCCGCGCCCGTCTTTGCGCAGGCCATCCGCGCCAGGCTGGAAGCGCTGCTGCCCAGGGGCTTCGCTGCGTGGGCGGCCGCCGCGGCGCGCTGGCGCGCCGCCGTCAAGGAGAGCGGATTGTCTTTCGCCGGCCGCCGCAAGTTCTGGCAAGTGTTCACCGCGCATGCAGTCGCCAATCCGGACCGGACGCCCGGGCAGGACGATCTCGAGCGGTTTATCGCCGAAGTCGCGGGGCAGGGCACCGCAGTCGAGAACGGTTCGGTCACGCTGGTCGGGGCGGGCCCGGGCGATGCCGAACTGTTGACCCTGCGCGCGGTGCGCGCGCTGCAGTCCGCCGACGTCATCCTGTTCGACGATCTGGTTTCGCGCGAGGTGCTCGACTTTGCCCGCCGCGAGGCAAGGAAGATGCTGGTCGGCAAGACCGGATTTGGACCCTCCTGCCGGCAGGACGACATCAACACGCTCATGGTTGGCCTGGCGAAACAGGGCAAACGGATTGTCCGCCTCAAGGGCGGCGACCCGCTCATCTTCGGCAGGGCCACTGAAGAGATCGACGCCTGCACCGCGGCCGGAATCCCGGTCGAGGTCGTGCCCGGCATCACCGCGGCGCAGGGCGCGGCGGCGCGGCTGGGCGTTTCGCTGACCGACCGCGCGCAAGCCCGCCGGCTGCAATACGTCACCGGCCATGCGCGCAATGGCGAGCTGCCGGACGACATGGACTGGGCGAGCCTGGCAGATCCCACCGCGACCACGGCGATCTACATGCCGGTCGGCACGCTGCAGGCACTGGCCGCGCGCGCCATCGCCGCCGGGCTCGATCCCGCCACGCCTGCGGTCGCGATCGCACGCGCCACGCGGCCGGACCAGCAGGTGATCGCCGGCACGATCGGCGATCTACCGGTGCGGCTGGCGCAGATGACGCTCGGGCGTCCGGTTCTGGTGATGCTGGGCCGCGTGCTGGCAAGGCTGCAGGGTGCCGGTGAGCAAGCCGCGGAGCCGCCAAGGATCGTCGAGTCTGCCTAATAGTTAGGCGATTTCAGCGTATTGTATGCAATTGCCTGCGGTCGACGCAGGTCGCCGGCGGTCAAGCCTGAATCCGAAGCCGTATGAAAATCAGCGGGTTAGGCAAGGCCGCCTGCGCGCGCCGGCTTGGCACGTCTTTTGCGGACAACTTCCCACGTGCTCGTACTCATCGGGAGGTATCTATGAAGCGTCGCGACTTTCTGAAATCGATGACCGCGCTGGCCGCCGGCACCGCCATTTCCGGGCCCGCGATCTGGTCGGCGAAAGCAGCCTCACGCAAGGAGACGCTGCTGCTCATTACCGAGAACGGTCCCAACAATCTCGACATTCACGGTCTCGGCACCAACCGCCCGGGCTACGAGGCGTCGTGGAATTGCTACGACCGCCTCATCACGCATCCCACCAAGACGCTGCCCGACGGTTCGCTTTCCTACGACAAGGACAAGTTCGAACCCGAACTCGCCGAAGACATGAACATTGGCGAGAATTCGGTCACCTTCAAGCTGAAGAAGAGCGCCAAGTTCCAGGACGGCACCCCGGTCACCGCCAACGACGTGAAATGGTCGTTCGACCGCGCTATCGGCGTCGGCGGCTTCCCGCGTGTGCAGATGAAGGCCGGTTCGCTCGAGAAGCCGGAACAGTTCGTCGCCGTCGACGATCACACCTTCCGTGTCGATTTCATCGAGAAGAACCGCCTCACCATCCCCGATCTCGCGGTGATCGTACCCGGCATCTACAATTCCGGCCTGCTCAAGAAACACGCGAGCGAAAAAGATCCGTGGGCGCGCGACTATACCAAGAGCAACACCGCGGGCTCTGGCGCCTACAAGGTCGTGAGCTGGAAGCCGGGCGTCGAGACCGTCTACGAACGCAACGACGCCTGGGTTGGCGGCAAGCTGCCGCAACTCAAGAGGATCATCTGGCGCACCATTCCGTCGGCCGGCAACCGCCGCGCGCTGATGGAGCGTGGCGACGCCGACATCTCCTTCGGTCTGCCGGCGAAAGACTTCGCCGAGATGAAGAAGGAAGGCAAACTCAAGATGATTTCGAACACGATCGGCAACGGCATGTACAGCCTCGAGCTGAACGTGGCGCAGCCACCGTTCAACAACGAGAAGGTGCGCCAGGCAATCGCCTATGCGATTCCCTACCAGAAGATTATCGAGGCGGCGATGTTCGGCCACGCACGTCCGCTGTTCGGGGGGCCGTCGAACGACGTGAGCAGCACGGAATGGCCGCAGCCGACCGGCTACAAGACTGACATCGCCAAGGCCAAGGCCTTGATGCAGGAATCGGGCGCGGGTGCGATCGAATCGGTCATCTCGTTCGATCTCGGCGACGCCGTGAATTCCGAGCCGATGGCCGTGCTGATCCAGGAAAGCCTGGCGCAGATCGGCATCAAGCTCGCCATCCGCAAGGTGCCGGGAGCCAACTGGCGCAGCGAAATGGCAAAGAAGTCGATGCCGATGATGGTCAATTTCTTCTCCGGCTGGCTCGATTATCCGGAATACTTCTTCTTCTGGTGCTATTCCGGCCAGAACGCCATCTTCAACACGCCGAGTTACGTCGACAAGGATATGGACGCCTTCATCGACGGCGCCTATGCCGCCGCCGCGGTCGGCGACAAGGAGAAGTACGCCACGGACGTGAAGGGCTTCCTCTCCAAGGCCTATCACGAGGTGCCGCGCGTTCCGATCTTCCAGCCGTACCTCAACGTGGCGACGCAGACGAACATCTCCGGCTACCAGTATTGGTTCCACCGTCAGGTCGACTACCGAACGATCGTCAAGGCATGAGCCTTGCATGATTGAGTGAGAGTAAGAGGACAACGACGAAGCAAGACGACGCGCGCCATCCCGGCGCGCGTCGCTTCCGGTAACGGAACACAGACATGCTCGCGACCATCGGCAAGCGCCTCTTGACCGTGATCCCGACCCTGATTGGTGTTGTGATCGTCACCTTCCTCCTGACACGCGTGCTGCCGGGGGACCCGGCGGTCTATTTCGCGGGACCGGCAGCGACCCCGGAATCAATTGCCGAGATTCGCAAGAATCTCGGCTTCGACCGGCCGTTGCCCGAGCAGTTTGTGCAATACGTCAACGATCTCGCGCATGGCGATTTCGGCAGTTCGCTGTCGACCGGAAAACCGGTGGCGACCGAAATCACCAGCCGCCTGCCCGCCTCTGCCGAGCTCACGCTGCTCGGCCTGATCGTGTCGCTCGTCATCGCGGTGCCGCTCGGAATCCTGGCGGCGGTCAAACAGGGTTCCTGGGTCGACCATACGTGTCGCATTGTTGCCACTGCCGGCGTATCGCTGCCGGTGTTTTTCACCGGTCTGCTGCTGGTCTACATCTTCTATTTCCAGCTCGGCTGGTCGCCGGCGCCGGTCGGACGACTGGACGCCTTCGCCACCGCACCGCCACACATTACCGGCTTTTTCCTGATCGATACCCTCGCAGTCGGGGACTTCGAGAACTTCCGCGCCGCGTTCGGTCAATTGATCCTGCCGGCGATGACGCTCGCTATCTTTTCGCTGGCGCCAATCGCGCGCATGACGCGCGCCTCGATGCTGGCGGTGCTGGCCTCCGAGTTCGTCCGCACCGCGCGCGCCTCCGGGCTCGACAACCGCACCGTCATCCTCACTTACGCCTTCCGCAACGCCATGCTGCCGGTCGTAACCACGCTCGGCATGGTGTTCTCCTTTCTCCTCGGCGCGAACGTGCTGGTGGAGAAGGTGTTCGCATGGCCCGGCATCGGCTCCTATGCGGTCGAAGCGCTGCTGCAATCGGACTTCGCGCCGGTGCAGGGTTTCGTGCTGACCATGGCGGTGCTCTACGTCGCGCTCAATTTGCTGATCGACATTCTCTACGGCGTCATTGATCCACGCGTCAGGCTTGAAGGATGACCGAAACCGTCACCATGGCGCCGCCCGCAGCGCCTGTAGCCGAGCCGAAGCCGGAAGCCAGACCGGACACCAACTCGATATTCCGACACGCGCGTTATGTGATGTCGGAAAATCCGGTGACCGGATTTGCTTTCGCGTTGTTTGCGCTGATCGCCATCTGCGCGCTGATCGGGCCCTATATCGTGCCATACGATCCCCTGGCGAGCGACACCACGGCGACCTTGCAGCCGCCGTCCGTGCGACACTGGTTCGGCACCGACCAGCTTGGCCGCGACATTTTCAGCCGCGTGGTGGTGGCGACCCGCCTCGACTTCGTCATCGCGCTCAGCTCTGTCGCGCTGGTGTTCGCCTTCGGCGGGCTGGCGGGCATCGCCGCGGGTTTCATCGGCGGCTGGACCGACCGCATCGTCAGCCGGCTCGCCGATACCATCATGGCGTTTCCGCTGTTCGTGCTGGCCATGGGCATCGTGGCGGCGCTCGGCAACACCGTGACGAATATCGTCATCGCCACCGCCATCATCAATTTTCCGCTCTACGTGCGGGTGGCCCGCGCCGAGGCCAATGTCCGCCGCGACGCAGGTTTCGTGCAGGCGGCGCGGCTGTCGGGCAACGGCGAATACCGGATCGTGTTGATGCACATCCTGCCCAACATCATGCCGATCATGATGGTGCAGGTGTCGCTCACCATGGGTTACGCCATCCTCAATGCCGCCGGCCTCTCGTTCATCGGGCTGGGCGTCAAACCACCGACGCCGGAATGGGGGATCATGGTGGCGGAGGGCGCCGCCAATATCATCTCGGGAGAGTGGTGGATCGCGCTGTTTCCCGGTGCCGCACTGATGATTGCGGTGTTCTGCTTCAACCTGCTCGGCGACGGCCTGCGCGATCTGGTCGATCCGCAGCGGAGGACATAGCGCATGATCCCGAAAAGCATGTCCTCGACCCCGATCGGGGATGGAAACCGGTTTTCGGAAAAGATCATGCGCCAGGGAAAATGGCCATGCTGAAGCCTCCCGCGCCGCCGACCGATTCCGGTCACAGCGTGCCGCTGCTCGACGTGCGCGATCTCACCGTCGAATTCGCCACCCGGCGCGGTACCGTGCGTGCCGTCCGGCACGTCAATCTGACCGTCGCCAGGGGCGAAACCGTCGGCATCGTGGGTGAGAGCGGGTCCGGCAAATCGGTCACTTCCTATGCCGTGATGCGCATTCTCGACCGTGCCGGCCGCATTGCGGATGGCACGGTCAGCTTCTCGGGCATCGACCTGCGTGCTGCGCCGGAAAACGAAATGCGTGATCTGCGCGGGCGGGAAATCTCCATGATCTTCCAGAGCCCGCGGCTGGCGCTCAATCCGATCCGCAAGATTGGCAGACAGATCGAGGATGTGCTGTTGCAGCACGCCCAGGTCGGCAACGAAATGGTTGCCGAAAAAGCGGTCGAGATGCTGGATCACGTGCGCATCGCACGCCCGCGCGAGCGCTACCACGCCTATCCGTTCGAACTGTCGGGCGGCATGTGCCAGCGGGTGGTAATCGCGCTGGCGCTGGCCTGCCGCCCGCAACTGCTGATCGCGGACGAGCCGACCACCGGCCTCGACGTCACCACGCAGAAGGCGGTCATGGATCTCGTCGTCGATCTCACCCGCGAGCGCGGCATGTCGACCATTCTGATCACCCACGATCTCGGCCTTGCCGCCGCCTACTGCGACCGCGTGGTGGTGATGGAAAAGGGCCATGTGGTCGAGACCGCGAAATCGGAAGACATCTTCAGGGCGCCGGAGCATGCCTACACCCGCAAGCTGATGCGGGCGACGCCGCGGCCCGGCGTCGGATTGCGCGATCTGCTGCCGGAAGCGGAGGCGATCAGGGCGCCGCTGCCGGCGCCTGCGGCACGGCCCGCGGCCGAGACGCCACTGCTGGTCGTCGACGGTCTGGTCAAGGAGTATCCGCGCCAGGGCGCCGCGATGTCGAAATGGTTCGGCGGCAGAAAGCCGGTGCCGGAAAGCGCCGTGTTCCGTGCCGTCGACGGCATCAGCTTTTCGATCCGGCGCGGCGAAAGTGTCGGTCTGGTCGGCGAATCCGGTTGCGGCAAGTCGACCACCTCGATGATGGTGATGCGGCTGATCGACAAGACGTCCGGCCGCATTGCTTTCGACGGCGAGGAGATCGGCGAGATTCCGGCGCGAACCTTCGCCCGGCTGCCGTTGCGCAAGCGTATCCAGATGGTGTTCCAGGATCCGACCGACAGCCTCAACCCGCGCTTCACCGCCGCGCGTGCCATCGCCGATCCGCTGCTGCGGCTCGGCGACCTGCCGCGCAGCAAGGTGCGCGCGCGCTGCGAGGAACTGGCCGGGCAGGTCGGCCTGCCGGTCGGGCTGCTCGACCGCTTTCCCCACCAGCTGTCCGGCGGGCAGAAGGCGCGCGTCGGCATCGCGCGCGCCATTGCGCTGAAACCCGACCTCATCATTCTCGACGAGCCGACTGCCGCGCTCGACGTCTCGGTCCAGGCGGTCGTTCTCAACCTGTTGCAGGATTTGAAAGATTCGCTCGGCATGAGCTATCTTTTCGTGTCGCACGACCTCAACGTGGTGCGGCTTCTGTGCGACCGGGTGATCGTGATGCGTGCCGGACAGATCGTGGAGCAGGGCCCGACCGAACGAGTGCTGGTCGCGCCGGCGGCGGATTACACCCGCGACCTGCTGGCGGCGATCCCGCACCCGCCGTTGTGAGTGACGCATGGCCGCTTCGCCCGACCCGCTCGATGCCTTCATCGTCGCCGCCGCGGCGGCGCTCGGCCTGCCGCTGGAGGACTCCTGGAAGCCCGCGGTGAAGACGAATCTGCAGGTGACGCTTGCCCATGCGGCCGTGGTCGAAGAATTCAGGTTGCCGGACGACGCCGAGCCGGCGCCGGTGTTCAGGGCCTGACGCCGTGGCACGCGACACCGGCTGGTCAACGGCAACCGAGATCGCCGAAGGTGTTTCTTCGGGTGCGTTGAGCGCGGCGTCCGTCATTGACGCCGCGCTTGCACGAATCGAGGCGCTCAATCCGAAGCTCAACGCATTTACGGCCGTACGGGCTGACCGCGCCCGCGCGCGCGCCAGGGCGATCGACGCGGCGGGCGACAGACGGCAGATGCCGCTGGCCGGCGTGCCCTTCGCCGTGAAGAATCTGTTCGACATCGACGGCGTCGTCACCGTCGCCGGCTCGAAGATCAACCGAAGTCATCCGCCGGCGGCACGGGACGCGCCATTGATCGCGCGGCTGGAGGCGGCCGGCGCCGTGCTGGTCGGCGCGCTCAACATGGGCGAATACGCCTACGACTTCACCGGCGAGAATGTGCACGAGGGCCCGTCGCGCAATCCGCACGACCTCAACCGCATGAGCGGCGGCTCCTCGGGCGGCTCCGGCAGCGCCGTCGGCGGCGGCTTGGTGCCGCTGGCGCTCGGTTCCGACACCAATGGTTCCATCCGCGTGCCATCCTCGTTCTGCGGCATCTTCGGACTGAAACCGACCTACGGGCGGCTGACGCGGGCCGGCACCTTCCCCTTCGTCGCCAGCCTCGATCATCTCGGGCCCTTCGCGCGCTCGGCACGTGATCTCGCGCTCAGCTACGATGCCATGCAGGGACCTGACGCGGCGGATCCGGCCTGCACCGATCGTGCGCCCGAACCGGTGACGCCACTGCTCGGCCGCGGCCAAGACGGCCTGCGCGTTGCCGTGGCCGGCGGCTATTTCCGCAAGGGCGCGTTTCCCGAGGCGCTGGAAGCCGTGGCGGGCGTGGCCAGGGCGCTGAATGCAAGCGACGAGATCGACATTCCGGAAGCCGCGCGCGCCCGCGCCGCCGCCTATGTCATCACCGCGACCGAGGGCGCCGCGCTCCATCTCGACCGCCTGCGCAGCCAGGCGCGTGACTTTGATCCCGCCGTGCGCGACCGGCTCATCGCCGGCGCCATGGTGCCGGCGGCGCTGGTCGCGAAGGCGCAGATCTTCCGCCGCTGGTATCGCACGCAGGTACTGCCGCTGTTCGATCGCTACGATGCCATCCTCGCGCCGGCGACGCCCTGCACGGCACCGGAAATCGGCCAGCAGACCTTTGTGCTGGACGGCGTCGAAATGCCGGTCCGGCCGAACGTCGGCATCTACACCCAGCCGATCTCGTTCGTCGGGCTGCCGGTCGCGGCGGTGCCGGTGCCGCTCACGCCGCTGCCGGTTGCGGTGCAGGTGATCGCCGCGCCGTGGCGCGAGGATGTGGCCCTGCGCATCGCCCATGCGCTGGAGCAAATGGGCGTGGCCGCGGCGCCGCGGCCGGCGCTGGCGGCATGAGCGTGATCCGTCTGATACAATACGAGAAAATGATGGCAGGGGAGGACAAGCCATGAAGATCGACCGGCCCGAGGTCGTGGCCGAGGTACGCGAAGCCTTCGAACGTTATGAGAAGGCGCTGGTGAGCAATGACGTCGCCGTGCTCGACGAGACATTTCACGACGACCCGCGCACCATCCGCTACGGCGCCACCGAGATCCTTTACGGCTTCGCCGATATTGCCGCGTTTCGTGCCGCGCGCTCGCCGGCCGGGCTGTCGCGCACCCTGTCGCGCACCGTCATCACCACCTATGGCCGCGACTTTGCCGTTGCGTCCACGTTGTTCGAGCGCGCCTCCACCCCGGGCAAGATCGGCCGGCAGATGCAGACCTGGGTGAAATTCCCGGAAGGCTGGCGGGTCGTCGCGGCACATGTCAGCCTGGTCGATGCTACCGTCCCCGGTGCAAAGGCATGACGCTTGCCTGGCCGACCGATACACCGCAGGTGCCGTCGCGTCTGACGCGGGCGGAGGAACTGCGTCAGCAACTTGCCGACGACATCGTGGGTGGCCAGCTGGTGCCCGGCGCGCCGCTCGACGAAACCGAGCTGGCACGCCGCTTCCAGGTCTCGCGCACGCCGGTGCGCGAGGCGCTGCGCATGCTGGCGGCGAGCGGTCTGGTCGACATGCGCCCGCATCGCGCTGCCGTGGTGGCGCGACCGAGCCACAAGACACTGATCGGTATGTTCGAGGTCATGGCCGAGCTGGAAGCGCTCTGCGCCGGCTACGCCGCCGAGCGCATGACGGCTACCGAGCGCCGCGCCATGGAAGAGGTGCACGAGGAACTGCGCGTGCTGATCCAGAGTGGCGATCCGCAGCGCTACCATGAGATGAATGAGGCCTTCCACGGCACCATCTATTCCGGCGCGCACAATGCCTATCTCGCCGAACTGACGCTGATGACGCGCGCCCGGGTGCGGCCGTTCCGCCGCGCCCAGTTCCGCATCCGCGGCCGGCTTGCCAAATCACACATCGAGCACGACCGCGTCGTGCAGGCGATCCTGCGCGGCGACCGCGTGATGGCGGCGCAGACCATGTACGCGCACATCATCACGGTGGGCGAGGAATACGAGCACTACACCGAGACGCTGTGAGCATCAGGCCGGGGCCTCCGCCGCCTGCGGCTCCTCCAGCGCGCCCAGCGCCAGCGCGGTATCGGCGTGGAAGACCCGTCCGATCTCCGCCAGTTTCGCGTCGCCACCGCCGCGCGCGAGCAGCGTGATGCCGAAGGGGATGCGCCGGTCGGTGATCGCAGCCGGCAGCGCCAGCCCGCACAGGTCCAGCAGGTTGACGAAGTTGGTGTAGGTGCCGAGCCGGCTGTTGAGGCCGACCGGATCAGCGTCCACCTGCCTGACGGTGTAGGCGGTGGGCGCCGTCGGCAGCGCCAGCGCATCGACCTGCGTGAATGTCAGATCGGCGACGCGGCGCAGTTCCTCCAGCTTGTAGAAGGCGGAAAAGGTATCGATCGCGGTCTGCCGCAGCCCGCCGAGGACGATCTCGCGTGTGACCGGGTGAAGCGCGGCCGGATCGGAGTCGAGCAACGGCTTCACCGCGATGGTGCGCTCGGCCACCCACGGTCCGTCGTAGAGCAGCCGCGCCGTTTCGTAGAACGGCTCGATGTCGATCTCGACGATCTCGCAGCCGAGCCGGTTAAGCCGCGATAGCGCCGCCTCGTAGGCGGCCTCGTAGGGGCGGTTGCCGAAGAACAGGCGCTGGCCGGGACGCGGCACGCCGAGCTTCACCGGCAGCGGCATGGGGCCGGGCTGACCGAGCGGGCGATTGCGCGAGTACGGATCATTGGCGTCGGGCCCGGCCATGGCATGCAGCGCGGCCCAGGCATCATCGACGGTGAGTGCGAACACCGACACGCAGTCGAGGGTGCGGCAGGCCGGCACCACGCCGAAGGTGGAGACGAGGCCGAGGCTGGGCTTGAGGCCGACGATGTTGTTGAGGCCCGCCGGCACGCGTCCCGAGCCGGCGGTGTCGGTGCCGAGCGCCAGCGGCACGACGCCGGCGGCCACTGCAACGGCCGAGCCGGAGCTCGATCCGCCCGGCACCAGGTCCGCATTGAATGTGTTGCGCGGCACGCCATAAGGCGAGCGCACGCCGACCAGACCGGTGGCGAACTGGTCGAGATTGGTCTTGCCGATGACAATGGCGCCGGCCGCGCGTAGGCGGGCGACGCAGGTGGCGTCGCGCACGGGGGTGTAGGCGAAGGCGGGGCAGGCCGCCGTCGTCGGCATGCCGGCGACGTCGATGTTGTCCTTGACCGCGACCGGCACGCCGTAGAGCGGGGCGCCTGCCGCGTCCATCGGCAATGCGCGCGCCTCCGTGATCGCGTCCGCCTCGTCGCGCAGGGTGATGAACATGGCCGGATCATTGTGCGCGCGCAGGCGCGCATAGGAGCGCGCCACGGTCTCTTCGGGCGTCAGCGTTCCCGCCCGATGGGCGGCGGCAAGCGCGGCGGCGGTTTCAGCCAAGTCCTGATCCCCCGGGAGACAAAGCAAAGCGGCCCGCCCGGCGAGGGCGCGCCGCTTTTTGTGCGAGAAATCTAAGCCTTGTGCAACATGCCTTACTCGGCCGGCACTGCTTCCGCCCTGGGCACGGAAATCATTTCCGGCTTGCGGCTGAGCGCGAACAGGAAAGCGGCGACCACGGCATAGGCGAGCGCCACCGAGGGGGTGACGCCGAAGCCGCCTCCAAGTCCCACCGCCGGTCCGTGCATGAAGCCGAAATAGGTCAGCACCGCGCCGGCCAGCGCGAAGGCGGATGCCCTGACGAACTCGCGTTCGATGACGAACACGCCGATCGCCGCCAGCACCAGGCCGGACAGGATGGCGCCTTCGCCCATGACCGCGAGGCCCTCGTAGAGCACGCCCTGCGTCGCCAGCTTGTCGATGCCAACCGCGGCAGCGCTGGTGCCGGCGGCGCCAAGCGCGCCGTCGAGCATGGTCTTGGCCCAGGCCGCGGCGTGCGGCGTCAGCGCCAGCGCGATGGCCGGCGCATGGCTCTTCGGCGTGGTCTGGAACGCCTGCGCGCCGATCAGCATGCCGATGTAGAGGAGGATCGGCGAGATGGCGACCACCGGGATGATGGCGAGCATCAGCGAGATGACGCCGAACCAGGACAGCACGATCACCATCAGTCCGGTGGCGGCAGAATAGCCGATGCGCCCGCCCATCGCCTTCCAGCCGGGGTGACCGAT
>CAZUDR010000019.1:0-17354 GCA_964618715.1 uncultured Undibacter sp.
GAGCCGCACCCCATCGAACCAATGGCTGAACCGATGTTTGCGCCCTGGAGAGCGGTCATTCAACGAGCGAAAAGGATCGTCTTTCGCCTGCCCGTCGTGGGAAACTTGATGCTACCGCGATATCCATTCATGCTGGAGCCTGAACAGTTGATCTGGCTGTGCGGCGCGATCGACCGAACGCGGGAAGCCCGCGCGCATGAGGATGCAGGCACGGGCTGCATTGTCGAAGTAGGCATTGCCCGCGGCCAAACGTCGACTTTTCTGCTGACGCATATGCGTCACCGCGGCGACACCCGACAATACTATTGCATCGACACATTTTGCGGTTTCACGTCATCGGACGTCGAATACGAAGTGTCTCAGCGTGGAAAGGGTTCGCATGCGTTTGACGGTTTCGCCGTCAACGACCGCGCCCTGGTCGAGGCAAATCTAAAACGGCAGGGTTTTTCCAACGTCATAACGATTCAAGCTGACGCCAGCACTTTCGATTGGTCTAACCTGCCGCCGATCGATGTCATGCTGCTCGATGTCGACCTCTATAAGCCAACCAAGGCCGTATTGATGAACGCGCAGCCGTATTGGGCCCCATTCGCCCGCATCATGGTGGACGACGTCAAGAGTGGGACGGTCTACGACGGCGCGCATCAGGCATATGCTGAATTTTGCGGCGAACGGAGGCTTCCATCGCGGATCGTCGGAAACAAGGCCGGCATCATTATCGCCGATGAACCTGCCGAAGCGATGCCGGCATTCGGCGGCGCGCCGCAAGGCACTTCATCGTATTCACACGCAAGAGCTTGATAGCGCGCTCACCAACCGCGCGAGAGGGAACCATGGTCGAATTAACGCTGCCGAAAAACTCCAAGGTCACGCAGGGGCGCACCTGGCCGCACGCGGAGAACGCGGGCGCCGAGACCGAGTTCAAGATCTACCGCTGGTCGCCCGACGACGACGGCAATCCGCGCGTCGACACCTATTACGTCGACCGCAGCGACTGCGGGCCGATGGTTCTCGACGCGCTGATTTGGATCAAGAACAACATCGACCCGACGCTGACCTTCCGCCGCTCCTGCCGCGAGGGCGTGTGCGGCTCCTGCGCCATGAATATCGACGGCACCAACACGCTGGCCTGCACCAGGGCCATCGACGATGCCAGGTCACCGGTGCGCATCTATCCGCTGCCGCATCAGCCGGTGGTGAAGGATCTGGTGCCCGACCTGACCAATTTCTATGCCCAGTATGCGTCGATCGAACCGTGGCTGAAGACGGTGTCGCCGACACCGCAGAAGGAGTGGCAGCAGAGTCACGAGGATCGGCTCAAACTCGACGGCATGTACGAGTGCATCCTGTGTGCCTGCTGCTCGACCTCGTGCCCGAGCTACTGGTGGAATTCGGACCGCTATCTCGGACCGGCCGCCCTGTTGCAGGCGAACCGCTGGGTCCAGGACAGCCGCGACGAGGGCACCGGCGAGCGACTCAACAATCTCGAGGACCCCTTCCGCCTCTACCGCTGCCATACGATTCTGAATTGCTCCAAGGCCTGTCCGAAGGGCCTCAATCCGGCCAAGGAAATCGCCACGCTGAAGAAGGCGATGGTCGAGCGCCAGCTCTAGGTTCCTGCCTCATTCGGGCATTCGCCGGAATGGCCGCGTCTGGAACAACCCGGCGCGTCCCTTCGTTGATCCGGCATGGATCACGAGCAACGCGTCTGGCGTATCCTGGAGACCGCCGGTATCGGCATGCTGGTCACGCGATTTGACGGCGGCATGCGTGCGCGGCCGCTCGACGCGCGGCCGGACCGCGACAGCGGAACCATTCTCTTCCTCGTCGACAAACGCGGGCTCAAGGATGACGAGATCGCCGCCTGTCCCGATGTCTGCTTCACCATCGTCAATGCGCATGACAAGGCCTACGTCTCGATCACGGGTCGCGCCCGGGTGTTCGACGACAGCGTGACCGCCGGAAAGATCTGGAAGAGATCCGACGACGTGTGGTGGTCCGGTCCGGACGACGTGAACCTGCGGGTGTTGCAGCTTGATCCTCACTTTGCCGAAATGTGGGACGGCCCGGCGAGTGCGTCGGCGGCCAGGCACGAGTTCATGAAAGCGCGCAAGACCGGCAGCAAGCCGAACCTGGGCGAGAACCGGAAAGTTACTGTCGACATGACGTGAGCGTGGATCGCGGCCAGCGGCGCAATGCGCTAGCCTTGCCGCCATGGATGAGCCTGCGCTCAGCTTGGAAGGCGTCACGCTGTCGCCGCAGAAGGAAGCGGTGCGCGTGTTCTACAAGGAGATGTGGGACCGTGCCGACAAGAGGCTGATCCCCGAGATCTTTCATCCCGGCTTCACCTTCCGCGGCTCGCTCGGGCCGACCCTTGTCGGTTACGAGGAATTTGGCGGCTATGTCGACTGGGTCACCGGCGCATTCGGACAATACACCAGCGACATTCTGATCATGATCGAGGAAGGCAACCGGGTGAGTGGAAAGATGCGCTTTCATGGGATGCACCGCGGGGAATTGTTCGGCGTTGCGCCGACCGGCCGGCACGTGTGGTGGACCGGCATGCCGATCTTCACATTTGACGGCGCCAAGGTGCGTGATCTGTACGTGCTCGGCGATATTCATGGCCTGATCGCCCGGCTGAAGGGATAACGCCTTTCTGTTGTATTATTTGAATATACAATCTATACTGGCATCCGGCAGCTGCGTGACGCAATCGTCGCGGGCGGCAGGGGCGTGTCGTGAGATCGCGGTGCTGGTTGGGTGCGCTTGCATGCCTGTGTCAATGCGCCGGCTGTGCCGGGCCGGTCGCGCATCTGCCGCAGCTCGATCCCGGCGCGGTCGCGGCTGAAGAGCGCCGGCAGCAGATCGACCAGATCCGCGACTACTATGCCGGTGCCGCCCGTGTCGGCGACGTCGCCTACCGTATCCGCGTCGCCAATCGGGCTGCATGCAAGGAGCGGGTCGCACCGCAAATCGGCCTGACCGCCGCCACGGTGCAGAGCCTGCCGCGCAAGTACCGTTCCTATTCGCGCGAAGCGCTCGAGATCAGCTGGACCAATCCGACCGTGATCAGCGTGGCCGCGGGCTCGCCGGCAGCCGCAGCCGGCATCGAGGCCGGCGACGAGATCCTTGCCTTCAACAACGAACCGGTCGCGTCGACCGGCACCAGGCGCTGGCTCGACCGATGGCTGAAGCGTAACGGCACAGGACCGGTCACCGTCGCGCTGCGGCGCGATGGCAGCGACCGGAGAACCGTGCTCCATCCCGTCATCGGCTGCGATGTAGCTGTCAATTTTACGGTCAGGGCGGAGCCTAACGCCTACACCGACAACGAAGCGATCGTAATCCAGTCGGGGATATTGCGGCTGCTGCGCGGTGACGCCGATCTCGCCACCATCATCGGGCACGAACTCGCCCACGTGACCATGGACCATCACGACAGCAAGATTCAGAACACACTGTTTGGCCAGATTGGCGGCGCCGTGATCGACGGCAGCCTTATACTCGGCGGCGTCTATACCGGCGGTGCATTTTCCCGGGAGTTCGGGCGCGCGGGCGCGCTTGCCTACAGCGTCGAATTCGAACGCGAAGCGGATTACATCGGCGCCTATTATGCGGCGCGCGCCGGCTATGACATTTCCGGCACGGAGGAAGTATGGCGAGCCATGGCACTGGAGCGGCCGGCGGCAATCCGGTTGGCCCGTACGCACCCGACCTCGCCGGTGCGCTTCGTGCAGATGCAGAATGTTATCGTGGAAATCGCCGACAAAAAACGACGCGGCGTGCCGCTGGAGCCGGAACTGAAACCGCGCCGGCAACCGCTGGCAGCAAACTCCGAGAGCGGCTATTGAGCACAATCTCAACGGCCGAACAGGGTGCCCAGGCCGAAGCCGCCGCTCTTTTCGTCCCTGCTGGTACAAGCCTTGCCCAGACAGAGTTTCTCGAGCTCCGGGAACGGCTTGTAGGCGGCCCTGTTACACTGGCCTTCCTCTGCCGGAATGAGCTGGTTGAGCCGGCCGTGGTGGAAATAGGCAATGCGCTCGGCATTGCCGATGTCGCCCGGTGTGGCACCGTGCGCCGTATACCGCACACACGCGGTGTACAGTGATACGTCCGGCGTCACCACCGGATCGGAAACAAAGGCATTGCTGACCGAAGCGGTCTCATTGGAGATAAAAAGCTTCTGGAGTGTGTCGACGATTTCCTGCCTGTAATTTGCCGGCGCAATGTTCGTATTGGTCGCCGCCACATTATCGTCCGACGAACAGGCGGCCAGCACGAGGACAAACGCCGGCAAGATCCACCGCACCATCATGCTTGCATCCATCGATCGCTTCCCCTCGCACGCGACCGCATCCACCGTGTTGCGGCGTAAAATCAGGGCAGGTCAAGCTTGCGTTTGCGCTGGCCGAGCGTACGCAGACGCAACGCATTGAGCTTGATGAACCCCTCGGCGTCGCGCTGGTCGTAGGCGACCTTGCCTTCCTCAAACGTCACCAGATCCTGGTCGTAGAGAGAATACGGGCTCTCGCGGCCGACCACGATAACGTTGCCCTTGTAGAGCTTGAGCCTGACCCGACCGCTGACATATTCCTGGCTCCTGTCGATGAGAGCCTGAAGCATCTCGCGCTCGGGCGAGAACCAGAAGCCGTAATAGACCAGCTCGGCGTATTTCGGCATCAGTTCATCCTTGAGATGCCCGGCACCGCGGTCGAGCGTGACCGACTCGATGGCGCGGTGCGCGGCAAGCAGGATGGTGCCGCCCGGCGTTTCGTACATGCCGCGAGACTTCATGCCGACGAACCGGTTTTCCACGAGATCGAGGCGGCCGATGCCGTTGTCACGGCCGAGGTCGTTCAGTCTGGCGAGCAGCGTTGCCGGCGACAGCTTCTTGCCGTCGATGGCAACGGCATCGCCGCGCTCGAAATCGATGGTGATGTACGTCGGCCTGTCCGGCGCCTTCTCCGGATCGCCGGTGCGCGAATAGACGTAGTCGGGCACCTCCTGCGCCGGATCTTCCAGCACCTTTCCTTCCGACGACGTGTGCAGCAGGTTGGCGTCGGTCGAGAACGGTGCCTCGCCGCGCTTGTCCCTGGCGATGGGAATCTGATGCTGCTCGGCGAAGGCGATGAGCTGCTCGCGCGAGCGCAGGTCCCATTCGCGCCATGGTGCAATCACTGTGACGTCCGGCTTCAGCGCGTAGTAGCCGAGTTCGAAACGCACCTGGTCGTTGCCCTTGCCGGTCGCTCCGTGGCAGACCGCATCGGCGCCGACTTTCTCGGCAATTTCGATCTGCTTCTTGGCGATCAGCGGACGCGCGATCGAGGTGCCGAGCAGATATTCACCCTCGTAGACCGCGTTGGCGCGGAACATGGGGAATACGTAATCGCGCACGAATTCTTCGCGCAGGTCCTCGATGAAGATGTTTTCGGGCTTGATCCCCAGCAACAGTGCCTTTTGCCGCGCCGGTTCGAGCTCCTCGCCCTGGCCGAGATCGGCCGTAAAGGTAACCACCTCGCACCCGTACGTCGTTTGCAGCCACTTCAGGATAATCGACGTATCGAGCCCGCCCGAATAGGCGAGCACGACTTTCTTCGGCTGCTTCCTGTCGCCCGTTGACATCCGGATGCTTTCCGATACGGCCGGGCCACAAGTTATTGGCGCCCGGCATCTTTTCGCCCTGCTTTGAACTCGGGATGGATGCCCGGGTCAAGGGGCGGCAAGCGTCTTTCCGCCCACGCCCCGAAAGCGGGTCCCGACACCGTCGGCCCTAGTCCGTGACGTCGGCGTAGACATCCATGTCGGCGGCACCGGCCAGGATGGCGCGCCAGCCCTGCAGGAAATTGCGCACCATGGGATCGCTTGCCACCTTGTGACGGTTGAGCTCCAGCGCGGCGTCGGACTCGTATTCGATCTCGACGACCAGTTGGGCCGGCTCATCGACGTTCTGCAGGACGCGGAAACCGGAGGCCCCCAGGGTGCGGTAGAAGGGCGCCGCACTGCGCACCAGCGCCAACACCTGGGTCGGCTCGCCGAGCGCGCGCATCCTGATATGCAGGACCCGTTTGACGTTGTTGCCTGCCTCCGCCACTGGAACCTCCCTGTCCAATCAAGCCAATTCTAGCAGCGGACAGCGATCAGCGCAGGAAAAGACGCCCGCGCGGTTAAGCCTGCCGCACCGCGCCGCGGGCGGTTGATACCATCACCCCCGGCGCCTGCCGCTTGATGAGAGGATCGGCATCGTTGACCACATCAGCATCCTCGCGTCCGGCGGTGCGGTGGCCGCGACGGCGGGCGGTCATGTTGCCGGTCAGGAATAACCGCGCAACCACGCGTTCAATGCATTCGTCCGTCGACCGTGTTCGCGGCCAGCGATAGATCAACGCGTAGAAGAACCAGATGATCAGGAAGGTGAAGACGCCGGAAAAGACCACGTCGGTAAAGAAATGGCTGCCCGCCATCATTCGGAAGACGGCCATGCCGGTGCCGAACGCAAGGGCCGTGCCGTACGCAAGCGCACGCCACTGCGGCGGCGCAAGCGCCGCCGGCGCGATGGTCCAGAATGCGCCAGACACGTCGCCGGAGACGAACGAGCAGTTGGACGGACAGTCGCCGCGCGGATCCCACCAGGCGACAAAGGGTTCATTGTCGGCAATGACGTGCAAGGGGCGCGGCCGGCCCCAATGATCCTTGAGCAGTCCGTTGACCAGGAGGCCGGGCCCAAGCGCCAGTGTGACGATGAGGAACAGAACGGCACGTCCGGGAATCATCATCCTGCGCCGTGGCAGGACCAGCTTGCCGGGGAGCGCAAGCACGGAGGGTATGATCAAGATTGCGGGAATCCAGAGCGCGATGTAGCGCAGTGCAACCACATCCTGGCTTGCATAGATGTACTCGTAGAATGGCCGGGTGATTCGCAGGTCGAGCTGGGGATAGAGCCCGAATACCAGACCGACCACGGCAGCAACGACAAGTGCGACGATCAGTCCGGTGCGGTTCATGCTCGATCGTTTATCCGAATCAACTCGATTGTTGGTCCGAATCGACCGGGAAAGGTCTAGCCGACGGCGGGTTGTAAGGAAAGTCAGCCGTTGCGCCAGCGGCCGGCACTGCGGCCTGCGATCAGCCAGTAGGTGAGGCCGAACACCGCGCCCGCGGCGGCTGCGATTTCGGCTTCGGGCCGAATCAGCGGCGGCGGATGGTCGATCGATTCCTCGTAGGACGGCGGGGCAAGGCCGCTGGCATAATAGGCGAGCACCAGCAGCAGCGCACCGGCGGCAAGATAGGCCAGGATCGAGCGGATCCTGAACGCCTCCGCCAGTGCAATCAGGATGATCAACGGCAGAAAGACCGCGGCGCCGGTGAAGGCCGCGCCGAATGCGACGAAGACGGTAAAGGTGCTCCGCTCCACCACATCGCCGTCGATGACCTGCCAGTGTGGTCCGAGCAGGCCAATGGCGATGGCCACGCCCGCAGCCAGCGTCGCCACAAGGATGGCAAACATGATGACAACGATGCGGCCGAGGAGCGCCAAGCGCTAGTCCGTCATTGCCATTGCACGCAATGCGAGGCGCTCGCGCGCGCTGAGCTTCTCGCTTGCGCTCTTGAGCTGGCCGCAGGCGGCAAGAATGTCGCGACCGCGTGGCGTTCGCACCGGCGACGCATAGCCGGCGTCGAACACCACCTGCGAGAACTTCTCGATCTGCTCCCAGTCGGAGCACTCATACCGGCTGCCCGGCCAGAGATTGAACGGAATGAGATTAATCTTGGCGGGAATGCCCTTGAGCAACCGCACCAGCGCCCTGGCGTCCGCGATGGAATCATTGACGCCCTTGAGCATGACGTATTCGAAGGTGATCCGCCTGGCATTGGAGGCGCCGGGATAGGTGCGGCACGCATCGAGCAGTTGCGCTATCGGATGTTTCCGGTTAAGCGGCACCAGTTCGTTGCGCAGGTCGTCGCGCACCGCATGCAGGGAGACCGCCAGCATGCAGCCGATCTCGCGCCCGGCCCGTTCGATCATCGGGACGACGCCCGAGGTCGAGAGCGTGATGCGGCGTTTGGAGATACCGATCCCGTCGCCGTCCGCGACGATGAGCAGTGCGTCGCGCACCGCCTCGAAGTTGTAGAGCGGCTCGCCCATGCCCATCATGACGATGTTGGTCACGCAGCGCTCGCCGGATGGCACCACGCCGTCGCTGGGCCGCACGCCGCCCGGCCAGTCGCCGAGCCGGTCACGCGCCGTCATCACCTGGCCGACGATCTCGCCGGCGGTCAGATTGCGCACCAGCCGCTGGGTGCCCGTGTGGCAGAAGCTGCAGTTGAGCGTGCAGCCAACCTGGCTGGAGACGCACAGCGTGCCGCGCTCGGTGTCCGGAATGTAGACGCACTCGACCTCGTGCGGGCGCTCGCCCTGCACCTCGCCGGGCAGCCGCAGCAGCCATTTGCGCGTCCCGTCGACGGAGACCTGCTCGGCCACCACCTCGGGCCGCTCCAGCGTGAAGCACTGCGCGAGCGCCGCGCGCACGTCCTTCGATATGCTGGTCATGCCGTCGAACGACCGCAGCCCGCGGAAATAGATCCAGTGCCAGAGCTGCTGCACGCGCATCTTGCGCTGCGACTGCGGCACGCCGACCTCGCCCAGCGCCCCGGCGAGTTCCGCGCGCGTCATGCCGGCCAGCGACGGCCTGGCCGGCGCGACATAGCGCTCGAGCGGCGCCTTCTCGATAAGAGGCACGGATTCTATTTGCAGCGTCATTGTCCTCTTGTCATTGCCGGGCTCATCCCGGCAATCCCGCTTAGGGGCGCGCAGTCTATCTAAGCGGGATCAGCGGGTCTCGCCACTGCGTGGCGGCCCGGTGATGACCCTTCGGGTCACTTGCACTCCGATGCGACCTTGTCGAGCGCATCGGTAACGCCACGCAGCGAATAGGTGTCGGTTGTCTTCGTTCCGCGCGAGGATTCGCTGGTGACGACCATGTTGGTGCCCTTGCGCATGGCCGCGACCATCTGCGGCTCCTCGGCCGCGTTCTTCACCCAGGCACCGTCGTCCTGGGTGTAAAGCGTATATTTCGACGATCCGTCGATCGTGACCTGCGCCTCGACGCCGGCTTTCTGCGGATAACCGACGATGACGGAGACTTCTTCCTTCACGTTCTCGGCCGGCCGGGTGGAGACGAACACGTAGGCCGGGTCGCGATTGCGTCCGGGCGGGTCGGTTTCCGCCGAGGTCGGCTTGGACAACGCGAAACAGACCGACTTGCCGTCAGGCGAGGCCTTGTAGGCACCCCAGTCACCGAACTGCCCGAGCAGCGCCGCCTGCTCCTTGGCTGCCTGGGCGGCGGCCGGCTGCGCATGGACGCAGGCAGAGACTGCCAGTGTGGCAATGATGGTGCGGAGCAAAAAAGTCTTGTTCATCGGGTCCTACCGGTCAAAGTAGCGACGGTCATCGAACCGCCCAGAGAAGTTGCTGGATATTCGCCCCTTAGGCGGGAATATCGGCATTGTGAAGGCGGCAATGCGCCGCTGCGGGAGAGATTACCCGCAGAATGCAATCAGCGAAAGGGTCGGCAAGCGCGCCGGCATGTTAGAAGGCCCGCCAGCATCCGCCCGGTCGCTCAATCATCGATTCGAACACCATGAAAGCCCTGCTCTGCACCCGCTACGGCACGCCCGACGATCTTGAACTGACAGACATCCCGGATCCGGCGCCAGAGACCGGCCAGGCCGTGGTGCGCATCAAGGCTGCCGCACTCAACTTCTTCGATACGCTGATCATTGCCGGCAAATATCAGACCAGGCCGGCGTTTCCATTTTCACCGGCGGCGGAATTCGCCGGCACCGTGGAACGCGTCGGCGATGGCGTCAGCGATTTCAGACCGGGCGACCGCGTGCTCGGCTACGCCGGCTACGGCGCCGCACGGGAGTGCATCGCGATTTCCACAGAGCGGCTGGTCAGGATTCCGGACGGGGTCAACTTCGATCACGCGGCGGGCATCACCGTCACCTACGGTACCAGCCTGCACGCGTTGAAGGACCGCGCGGCACTCAAGCCGGGAGAGACGCTGGCCGTGCTCGGCGCCTCCGGCGGCGTGGGCCTGGCGGCAGTCGAGCTCGGCAAGCTGATGGGTGCACGCGTCATCGCCTGCGCTTCGTCGCCGGACAAGATCGCCTTCGCACGCAAGCACGGCGCCGACGACGGCATCGACTACGGCAAGGAAGATCTGAAGGACGCCCTGCGCCGGGTGACCGGCGGGCGCGGCGCGGACGTCATCTACGATCCGGTCGGCGGCGCCTACAGCGAGGCGGCGTTGCGCTCCATCGCCTGGCTCGGTCGCTTCCTTGTCGTCGGCTTTGCCGCAGGTGAAATCCCCAGGCTGCCGCTCAACCTCGTGCTGCTGAAAGGTTGCGACGTGTGCGGCGTGTTCTGGGGCTCGTGGATCGAGCGCGACAAGGCGGGCCACCGCGCCAATACCGCGCAGCTGCTCGACTGGCTCGCCGACGGCAAGCTGTCATCGCATGTGCACGCGGTCTATCCGCTCGACCAGGCAGCAGACGCGCTGAAAGCCATCGCCGCGCGCGAGGTGATGGGAAAGGTGATCCTGCGGCCGTAGGGATCCGGCGCTCAGGCGGCGGCTGGCAGGAAACGATTCAGCCGGCTTGCGCCTGAATCTCGTGTAGCTTCGCCCGTGCGGCATCCCGGTGCACCACCGTGATGTGGTCCGACACCAGCTTGAACGTGCCGGCAAGCACGGCGGCGTCATCGCCGAAGCCGAGCACGGGAAGGACATCGGGCACTGCATCGACCGGCAGCACGAAATAGGCGAGCGCGCCGATCAGCGCGAGCTGCACGTGGCGCGGCGTCGTCCGGTCGAACGCGCAAAAATAGGCAGCCAGCAGATCCTCGGCGAAGGGTATGCGTGCAGCCGCCCAGCGCAACTTGCGCCAGAAGTCGCGGCGCAAGGAACGCGAATCGCGCGTGTCGCCGGCGTGGCGGCTCTGGAAGGCGGTGCGGGCGAAAGCCATGACATCTATGTGGGCGGCAATTCGGGCGCGCGCAAGGCGACTAGCTCCCGGCCATCCGGTTCATCGCCTCGGCCAACCGGACGTCCAGTTCGGTGACACCACCGGCGTCGTGGGTGGAGAGCGTCACCTCGACGGTTTTGTAGACATTGAACCACTCCGGATGGTGATCCATCTTCTCCGCCACCAGCGCGGCCCGCGTCATGAAGCCGAAGGCTTCATTGAAGTCCCTGAACGTGAACTTCCTGGCGATGGCGTCGCGGCCGGCGACGTCGGACCAGCCGGAAAGCTTGGCCAGCGCGGCTTTGCGGGCGTCTGCGGTCAGTTTCTGTGCCATGGCTGCCTCTTCAACGGTTCTCGGACAATGCCGCCACCCTCGCAAAGGGTTCCGGCCGATACTACCTAGAGAGCGTGACAATATCCGACCCTACGAGGCAATCATGTCCTGGTCATTGAATATCGGCAGGGTGGCGGGCACGGTGGTCCGCGTCCACCTGACATTCCTGCTCTTTCTTGCCTGGATATTCGCTGCCAGTTACGCCGCCAGCGGCGCGGCGACAGCATGGAACACTCTCGTGTTCATCGTCCTGCTGTTTCTCTGCGTGCTGCTGCACGAGTTCGGCCACATCTTCACCGCACGTGCCTTCGGCGTGCCCACGCCCTATGTGACGCTGCTGCCGATCGGCGGGGTGGCGCAGCTGGAGCGCATCCCGGAAGAGCCGTGGGAGGAATTCCTCATCGCCATCGCCGGCCCGATGGTCAACGTCGTCATCACCATCCTGCTGGTTGTCTTTGCCGGCGCCACCCTGCAGCCGGACAACGCCGCCGCGATCGGCAACATGCAGGTTTCGATGATCGACCGGCTGGCCATCGTCAACCTGTTCCTGGCGGTGTTCAACCTGATCCCGGCCTTCCCCATGGATGGCGGACGCATCCTGCGCGCCCTGCTGGCCAGCCGCATGGGCTATGTGCGCGCGACCGAGGTTTCCGCCTCGATCGGCCAGTTCGTCGCCTTCGCGCTCGGCTTCATCGGCTTGCTGTACAATCCGATCCTGATTTTCATCGCCATCTTCGTCTACCTCGCAGCGTCATCCGAGGCACACATGGTCGCATTGCGCGCGGTCTCGCGTGGCGTGCCGGTGAGCCACGCGATGATGACCCGGTTCGCCACGCTGTCGCCCGAGGCCCATATCGACGACGCGGTGCAGACCCTGCTGCAGACCAGCCAGGGCGAGTTCCCGGTGGTCGACGGTGCCGGCAAGCCGGCGGGCATCCTCGACCGCGGCGCGCTGATCAAGGCGCTCAAGCAGCTCGGGCCCGACGCGCGCGTCACCGACGCCATGAGCCCGGAATTCCCCACCATCGGCCATCGCGCAACGCTGGAGCAGGCGTTCAGGATCCTGCAGGAAAAGTCGGCGCCCGGTGTCGGCGTGGTCGACGCCGGCGGCCGACTCACCGGTCTCGTCACCTCGGAGACCATCGCCGAAATGATGATGCTCAACGACGCTGCGCCGCGTGGCTGGCGGCCGGGACCCTGGAGCCGCCCGGCCGGCGCCTGAACCCGCGCGATCGTTTTAGGCCGCCTGCAACAATGCCTGCACCTTCGGCCAGGGATCGGGCTGGAACGTGGCGTAGCGCTCGTGCTCGGCCGGGGTCAGCCAGCCTTCCACCGCCTTTTCGAATGACGGCCGCTGCCGGATGCGTTCGTACCAGCGCGCGACGCCCGGCCTGTTGTCCCAAAGCTTCGACAGCCGCAGCTTGGTCAGCCGCCAGATGTAGGGTGTCGCCGCGATGTCCGCGAGCGAATACTCGCTGCCGGCAATCCAGGGCCCGTCCTTCATGGCGGCGTCGATACGGTCGATAAGCCGCTGGTGATGCCGCAAGGCATCGACCACGACCGGGGCGTCGAGACCGTGGTGATAGACCTGCCGCTTGACCTCCGCGCGCGCCTTGCTCGGTGACTTCGCAAGCTCGGCCTCCAGATCCCCGGCGCTCTTCTTCAGCAGCCGCTCCCGGTTGGCGGTGGCAAAGGTCAGCACGGTACAGCAGTTGTGAACGTATTCGTCCATCAGCTTGGTGGTCATGTGCACCCTGCTGCGGGGGTACGGATCGCGCGGCATCAACGGCGGATCGGAAAAAAGGTCGTCGACATAGTGCATGATCACGGTCGACTCGATGATGACCCTGTCGTCATGCACCAGCGTCGGCACCACCGCGTTTGGATTGAGCTTCATGTAGGCGGGATCGTACTGGTCGCCCTGCAGCGTCATCAGCTGACTGTCGAAATCCACGCCTTTTTCCGCGAACACCAGCCGCGCCTTGACCGAGCAGACCGACGTCCTGCCGTGATAGAGCTTGAGCATGCGAGCCTCTTGCCGGCCTTTCCTGTTTCACGAAGCATAGCGGCGGGCTCTTCCTCCCGCCATCATCTTTGGGCGCAATCGGACGAGACCATGAGCGACTTTCGCAGCGAACTGCGTGACGGCATGCGCATCGACTGGGACGTGCCGATCACGATGGATGACGGGATCGCGCTGCGTACCGACGTCTTTCGTCCCGTGAAAGACGGCCGTTATCCGGTCATCATGAGCTACGGCCCCTACGCCAAGGGCCTCGCCATGCAGGAGGGCTACAAAAGCCCGTGGATGCGCATGACCGCTGCGCATCCCGACATCGCCGAGGGCTCCAGCAACAGGTACCAGAACTGGGAACTGTTCGATCCGGAGAAATGGGTACCGGATGGCTATGTCTGCCTGCGCGTCGACTCCCGCGGTGCCGGCCGCTCGCCGGGCTATCTGGACGTATGGTCGCCACGCGAAGCGCAGGACATCGCGGCCTGCGTCGACTGGGCCGGGGTGCAGCCGTGGTCGAACGGCAAGGTCGGCATCCACGGGATCTCGTACTACTCGATGAACCAGTGGCAGGCGGCGCCGCTGAAGCCGAAGCACCTCGCCGCCCTGTGCATCTGGGAAGGCGCGTCCGACTACTATCGCGAACTGTGCCGGCACGGCGGTATCCTCTCGGACTTCTTCGCGAGCTGGTATCCGCGCCAGGTCACGGCGGTGCAGCACGGTGTCGGCGATCGCGGCCCGAAAAGTGCCGTGACCGGCGAGCCGGTGGCGGGACCGGAGACGTTGCCGGAGGCGGAACTCGCGAGGAACCGCGCCGACTGCGACGGCGAGGCGTTGCGCCACCGTCTGATCGACGACTATTACGATGCGCGCACGCCGGTGTTTGAGGATATCGAGACGCCGTTCCTGTCGGCCGCCAACTGGGGCGGCATGGGATTGCACACCCGCGGCAACTTCGAAGGGTTCTCGCGCGCCGCCTCAAGGCAGAAGTGGCTGGAGGTGCATGGCGACACCCACTTCACGCTGTTCTACGCCAGATACGGACAGGAGCTGCAACGGCGCTTTTTCGCGCACTTCCTCAAGGGCGAAGACAACGGCTGGGACAGGCAGCCCAGGGTGATGCTCAATATCCGCCATCCCGGCGAGACATTCGTGCCGCGCGCCGAGAGCGAATGGCCGCTGAAGCGCACGCAATGGACCCGGTTCTATCTGCAGCCCGATCTGGGACTGGGCACCGAAGCGCCGGCGACCGAGGCAACGCTCGCCTACGAAACGACCGGCGGCGGACTGACGTTTTCGACCTCGCCATTCACCGATGAAACCGAAATCACCGGACCTGTCGCCGCCAGGCTTTTCGTATCGTCGGACACCACCGACGCCGACCTGTTTCTGGTACTTCGGCTATTCGATCCTGACGGCGCGGAAGTGACATTCGTCGGCACCAACGATCCGCGCGTGCCGGTCGGGCTGGGCTGGCTGCGCGCGTCGCACCGCAAGCTTGATCCGGACAAGTCCCTGCTTTGGCGTCCCTGGCACACCCACGACGAAGTATGGCCGCTCACGCCCGGCGAACCGGTCGAGCTCGACGTCGAGATCTGGCCGACCTGCATCGTCGTGCCGAAGGGTTATCGCCTCGCACTTTCGGTGCGCGCCAGGGACTATGAATATGACGGCACTGACGCCGCACTGCCGCACGCGCCCTACCCGATGAAAGGTGTCGGTCCTTTCACGCACACCAATCCGCAGGACCGGCCACCGGAGATTTTCGGTGGCACCAACACGCTGCATTTCTCCGCCGGCAAAATGCCCTGCCTGCTGCTGCCGGTCATTCCGCCGGAATAGCGGGATCGTTGTTGCGGGCGCGACCGTCGCTGTATGCTCGGTTGCAGGAACGGGAGGACAGGATGACCCGGAAGATCGCCATTGTCGGAGCCGGCGCGGTCGGTGGCTATGCCGGCGCGCACATGGTGCAGGCCGGCGAGGATGTAACCTTCATCGATCCCTGGCCCGCTCATGTCGAGCACATGCGACAACACGGGCTGCGCGTGACGCACGCGCGCGACGTGCCGGAATTCACCGTGCCGGTGCGCGCCCTCCACGTGACGGACGCGCAGCAGCTTGCCAGGGAAAAACCGGTCGACATCGCCTTCGTATGCATGAAGTCCTACGACACCGCGTGGGCCACGATGCTGATCCGGCAGTACCTCGCGCCCGACGGATTTGTCGTCTCGTTGCAGAATTGCATGAACGAGGAGACGATCGCAGGCATTGTCGGCTGGGGCAAGACGCTGGGGTGTATCGCCAGCAGCATCACGGTCAACCTGCCGGAGCCCGGACTGGTCCATCGCGGCGCCGGCAAGGGCGGCGACGCGCACACCGTATTCCGCACCGGCGAGGTGCACGGCCGCATCACGCCGCGGGCCGAGGAGGTCTGCCGCCTGGTCGGGCATGCCGACAGCGCCAGGGCGACGGCAAATCTCTGGGGCGAGCGCTGGTCGAAGCTGGTCATCAACGCCATGGGCAACGGAATTTCTGCCTGCACGGGCATGACCATGACGGAGATGGTGCAGGACGACCGTATCCGGCATTTTTCCACCCGCGTCGCCAGCGAAGCGATTCGCGTCGGGCAGGCGCTCGGCTACGAGCTCGAGGAGGTCCATCACCTTCCGGCCGAAACGATCGCCCGCGCCGGCGAAGGCGACGAGGCCGCCTTGCGCGAGTCCGACGAGACGCGCCTGAAGCTCATCAAGCGCGTGTCCGCGGAGCAGCGACCCTCGATGGCGCAGGATATCCAGAAGGGCCGGCGCACCGAGATCGACTACCTGAATGGCCTGATCGTGCGCGAGGGCGAGAAGGTCGGCCTCTCTTGCCGTGCCAACAGCGTGCTGACGGAGATCGTCAGGCGCGTCGAACGAGGCGAGTTGCAGCCCGATCCGCGCCACATTACTGCGTTGCGGCTGAATTGAGCCGGGGGACGGCGGCCCGATCCGGAGGCCCCGGACCGGGCACCCACAGGAAAATCCCGCAATTGAAGTTGGGCATTTCCTGACTATATTGCGCCGCAACAGTCTCGCGTCGCGGGCCCCCGGGGCCCGCGCTTTGGTTTCCGGAACACCCATGAACCTGCGCAACGTCGCCATCATCGCCCACGTCGACCACGGCAAGACCACACTGGTCGACCGGCTGCTGCAGCAGTCCGGATCCTTCCGCGAGAACCAGAAGGTCGCCGAGCGGGCCATGGATTCCAACGACCTCGAGCGCGAGCGGGGAATCACCATTCTCGCCAAGGTCACCTCGGTGACCTGGAAGGACACCCGCATCAATATCGTCGATACGCCGGGCCACGCCGATTTCGGCGGCGAGGTCGAGCGTATTCTCAACATGGTGGACGGTGCCATCGTGCTGGTCGACGCCGCCGAAGGCCCGCTGCCGCAGACCAAGTTCGTGGTGTCGAAGGCGCTCAAGATGGGCCTGAAGCCCATCGTCGTCATCAACAAGGTCGATCGCGCCGACGCCCGCGCGGTGCAGGTGGTCAACGAGGTGTTCGACCTCTTTGCCGCCCTCGATGCCAGCGACGAGCAACTCGACTTTCCCATCCTCTACGGCTCAGCCAAGGAGGGCTGGATGGCACCGGCGCTGGAGGGACCGAAGGAATCGACCGCGCCGCTGCTCGACCTGGTGCTCGCCCATGTGCCGCCGCCGCAGGTCGAGGACGGGCCGTTCCGCATGCTCGGCACCATCCTCGAGGCCAACCCCTATCTTGGCCGCATCGTCACCGGCCGCATCTTTTCCGGCAGCGTCAGGGCAAACCAGACGGTCAAGGTCCTCGACCGCACGGCCAAGCTGGTCGAGCAGGGGCGCGTGACCAAGCTGCTCGCGTTCCGTGGCCTGGAGCGCACCGCCATCGACGAAGCCGAGGCCGGCGACATCGTCGCGGTGGCGGGGCTGCCCAACGCCACGGTCTCCAACACCATCTGC